>NZ_SMKP01000103.1:0-35871 GCF_004349015.1 Nonomuraea diastatica | reverse complement strand
GGGCACAGAAGCTCCCAAACACCGACAGTCTGGTCTGCTGTGACAGATAACGCTACCGAGTCGGCTCATAGGCGTGGAGTAACGAGCTGGGCAGTAGCAGCTCAAGACGCGTGACTGTGACAAGTAATGCAAATCTCTGTGCTGGCCCGTCGCCCGTCCCCGCACCCGGCCTGACGCAGTCGCCGGAGACATGGCGTACTCGTCGCGCGGGTAATTGCGCCCACCTGCGCAAACGTCGTATCAAGGCGGTCATCCCGGAGAAGAAGGACCAGGCCGCCAACCGGAAGAAGAGGAGCAGCAAGGGCGGTAGGCCCGTCAGCCACGACGCCGATCTTTACAAGGCGCGGAACACCGTTGAGCGGCTGATCAACAAGCTGAAGGCGTGGCGAGGTATCGCTACGCGGTACGACAAGACACCCGCGAGCTACCTCGCCGGCCTCTACCTTCGCGCCTCGATGATCTGGCTCAAGGACCTCGCCCGGACCATCTGTTGATCACAACCCGAATACGCGTCCCAGTAGCCATTCGTATAAACGCCCGGCGTCGAGCAGGGTCACACCCAGGCTCTTGACCGCGCCATGCCCGCTGCCGGCAGCTGAATGTCCCAGGCAAGAGGAAGGGTCTTGCCGCCCGCATTTCCTCTCAATCGACTATCGTAGATTAACGATGAACAAGGACAGGGGGCCGCTGCCCCGCCCGGAGGCCGAGGAGTACGCGAGCTGGTTCAGGGCCCTGGCCGACGCGACGCGGATCCAGATCGTGTCGCTGCTGGCGCGGCGGCGCGCGCCGATGAGCGTGGGCGAGATCGTGACCGCGTCCGGGGTGGGCCAGTCGACCGTCTCGCATCACCTGAAGATCCTGGCCGAGGTGCGGTTCGTGCTGGTCGAACGGCAGGGCACCTCCAGCCTGTATCGGATCAACGAGGCGTGCGTGAGCTGTTTTCCGACCGCGGCCGACGTGGTCATGGGCAACCCGGTCCCGGCCGCACCCACCTGCGAGTGAAAGAGGCTGATCATGGCGCATGACGAGGTCGTGGAGCGGTACTCGGACCTGGCGCGAGCCGCTCTGGCCGGGCAGGTCATCGCGGACTGTTCGACGAACGAGTTCGCGCAGGGAAATTTCGGCGCGGCCGGCTACGACGACCTCGGCGCCCTGCCGGAGGGCGCCGTGCGCGCCAGCCTGGGCTGCGGCAACCCGGTAGCCGTGGCCGAGCTGCGCGCCGGCGAGACCGTGCTGGACCTGGGTTCGGGCGGCGGCATCGACGTGCTGCTGTCGGCGCGACGGGTCGGCCCGCACGGCAAGGCGTTCGGGCTGGACGCCAGCCCCGACATGCTGGCGCTGGCCCGGCGCAACGCCGAGCAGGTCGGCGTGAGCAACGTCAAGTTCCTGCACGGCGCCATCGAACACGTTCCCCTGCCGGATCAGACGGTCGACGCCGTCATCTCCAACTGCGTGATCAACCTGTCCAGTGACAAGGCCGCCGTGGTGGCCGAGGCATTCCGAGTGCTGCGCCCGGGCGGCCGGTTCGGGGTGAGCGACGTCGTGGTCGACGGCGACCTCGACCCGGTCCGGCGCGCGGCGGCCGAGCAGCGGATCGGCTGCGTGGCCGGCGCCCTGCCCGTCGAGGAGTACCACGAACTGCTGGCCCAGGCCGGCTTCGTCGGCATCCGGATCACGCTGAGCGCCGACCACGGCGACGGCGTGCATTCAGCGATCGTGCAGGCCGTCAAGCCTGCCATCGGGCCGGGCCTGGAGGTCAGGCCGATGCGTGAGGCCGACGCCGCCCAGGCGCTGGCCATCTACCAGGCCGGGCTGGACACCGGCCAGGCCAGCTTCGAGACCACCGCGCCGGACTGGGAGCGCTTCACCGCGGGCAAGCTGCCGCACCTGCGCTACGTGGCCGCCGACACCCAGACCGGCGAGGTCGTCGGCTGGGTCGCCGCCTCGCCGGTCTCGGCCCGGCCGGTCTATGCCGGAGTGGTCGAGCACAGCATCTACGTCCACCCCGGCTGCCAGGCGCACGGCATCGGCCGCGCCCTGCTGGCGGCGTTCATCACCGCCAGCGAGGACGCCGGCGTGTGGACCATCCAGACCGGGATTTTCGGGGAGAACGCCGCGAGCCTGTCCCTGCACCAGGCGCTCGGTTTCCGCGTCGTGGGCACCCGTGAGCGCATGGGCCGCCACCATGGCACCTGGCGCGACGTGCTGCTGATGGAACGCCGCAGCGCTGTGGTCGGCACCTGACCCGGTGCGGGATGTTCTGCCGGTGTTCGTCGCCCGGCCATAGATGACTGCCAATATCGAGATATATCGAATTCGACAAGCATCTATACGCCGACCGTCGCCGGAGTCCCCGTGGACCGCACCTATCCCCGCGCCGACCTGACCGTCGACCAGCAGCATGCTCTGCTGACCGCCGTCCGTACCCTGGCCGAGGAGTTCGCCGGCACGTTCGGCACCGAGACCATCGACCGCTTCCTGCACACCAGCCATGACCCGTCCCGCAAGGAACATGGGCGGAATATCTCGTCGCCAGCGCAGCGATGATCACGGACATCCCCGACGCGGTCACGTCAGTCCAGGCGGCGGCCCTGCCCGTGGCGGCAGTGACGGCGCTGGCTGCCCTGGAGCAGGCGGGAACGCTGCTCGGCCGCAAGGTGCTGATCACGGGCGCGGCCGGTGGCGTGGGGGCATCGAGGCTGCCAAGGAGGCCGGCCGCTACGACGTGATCCTTGACGGCGTGGGCGGAGACTCACTGGCGACCGCTCTCACCGACCTGACACCAGGCGGCGTCTGTGTGACCTTCGGCAACGGAAGCCGTACACTGACCAGCTTCCACCCCGGCGACTTCTACCACACGCCCGGCGCTCGCTTGCAGGGCCTCCGGCTCGGCAACTTCATGATCGCGGGCACGGACTGCGGACCGATGTTGAGGCGGCTGGTGGAGTTGGTACGACAGGAGCGGCTGCGCCCGCCGATCGACGCCGTCGTACCGTGGACGAGCATCGGTGAGGCCGCCGAGCGATTGTCCCGGCAGGGCGTGGACGGCAAGATCGTCGTAACCATCGATTGACGACAGGTCGTGCGTGCTCGGCCGAGATTTCGAGTGGTTCTCTCCGGCAGGGGCCTCTATACCAGACGCAGACGCCCGGGCCAACGACGGCCGCGACGTCGACGAGCGCCCGGTGTCAGGCGGAATGGTCCGCCTGAGCCCGAGGGAGCCCGCCAGATGTTCGGGCTCAGGCTGACCCGGCAGCGCAGGTCGTGCGACTGGCCCCCCGCCCCTGCACGGGTGCCCTCGACCGTCGCGGATGATCAGCGGCCTGGAGCGCAGGCGTTCACATCAGCAGTTCTTGGCCGACGGTGCGCAGAACTGGCCTCGGGGTAGCGCGGGGAGGACTTGTCCAGCAAGGGCTGCGGCTTGCCGCGCAGGTGCAGGTCGACGAAGGCGCCGACGTACGTGCGGGTGATGTCCATCGAACGGGTTTCCTTCAGGCCACCGCCGAGGTCTATGCCGAGCTGCTGGAGCAGCATGTCGTAGTCGGTGAAGGACGGGTGCAGCGCCCCCTTCACCACCAGCCAGCGTTTCCACCCGGTCAGGCGCTCCCAGTCACGTTCCCAGGTGCTGTCGTCTGAGGGGGCGCCCATCAACATGAACGGTCGCGCCAGTCCGCTCTTGGGGATCGGGAGGAACATGCTGCCGTCCATGTTGATCCCAGCGCGCACCCGGGAATCCTTCAACATGGCCTCCGAGGCGGCGGCCCCTCCTATGGACTGGCCCGCCATCGCGATCCGGTCCGGATTGATCAGGGCGCTGCCCTTCCACTTGGGGCGCGGACCGGCCAACTGGTCGAGCACGAAGGGGATGTCGATCGCCCGGCTCCGGATCACCTTTTGACCGAAGTCGTCGTCGGGGCAGCGGCTGCGTCCCACCGCAGCCGGGACGACCAACGGGAAATCTGGACAATTACACGGCCCTTGCCGCGCGCCCCGGTCAGGCGAGCCTCTTGGGGCCTGGCGCAACCGCTCGGAGTCGCCCGGCTCCAGCCGACCCAGGCCCAGGCCGACCCGCTCCGCGCGGGGCAGCTCGATGCTGAACAGCAGGCAGATGATGGCCCGAGCGAGTTTCGGCGCCTCCTCCCTCATCCACACCAGCCATCCGTGGCACCTCAGCGACGACCTGCCCATCGCCGTCGTCATCGTCGATGCCGAACCCAAGTTCACCGGCTTTCTGCCGCCCTCCTGCTGCACCGCGTCCGTCTGCGCCCCGGCCAGCCGGCCCCCGGCCCCGAGTTCGCCCTCACCCGCCACGACCTGGACGGCGCGCACGTCCTGCCCGCCGGTGTGCCAGGCTGGGCGCGGTCCGCGACCTTTCGCCCGCCCTTTGAACGTCCCGTTCCTAGGCTCCCTCTTCATGAGCCATCTGACGATCGAGCCCAGCATCCTGTACTTCGGCACCCCGGTCGTGCTGCTCTCGACCGAGAACGAGGACGGCACCTTCAACCTCGCGCCCATGTCGTCGGCCTGGGCGCTGGGCAACGTGATCGTCCTGGGACTGGGGGCCGAGGGACACACGGCGCGCAACCTCGCCGAGCGGCCCGAGCTGGTGATCAACCTGCCCGCGCCGCACCTGTGGGAGGCGGTGGAGCGGCTGGCGCCCCTGACAGGCCGCGACCCCGTGCCCGCGAGCAAGGCCGATCGCAGCCGTTTCGAGCCCGACAAGTTCGGCGCCGCCGGGTTGCGAGCGCAGCCCTCCGACGGGGTACGGCCGCCGCGCGTGGCCGAGTGTCCCCTGCAGTTCGAGGCCACGGCCGCGCGGGTGGGCCTGGACGTGTCCGGCTCGTTCGTCATCGCCGAGGCGGTCGTCTCCAAGGTGCACGCCGACCCGCGCATCGTCGTACCGGGGACCCAGCACGTGGACCCGGCCGCGTGGAGCCCGCTCGTCTACAACTTCCGCCACTACTTCGGCCTCGGCGACCAGCTCGGCCACTCCTACCGCAGCCAGACGCCGGGCGGCGTTCCCGAGACGGTCAGCGCAACCGCCGGATCGTGAGCACGTTGCCCGTGCGCGTGCCGGCGCTCCCGTCGGGCGCGCTCGAACTCCTCGCAGCGCAGCACCTCCCACTCCCCCTGCGCCGGCTCCCGGGAGCCGAACACCTCCCGCGGCGAAGTATCCCGCCGCTCGTGTTCTTGCCGATCATTCCGGCCAGCAGCACGGCGAACGCCCAAGCCTCCGACACGGCAGAGACCTCACACTCATCCATGGCTTGCCCTCCTAATGCTGCACGGCCTTTCCAGCGAGGTGCTTCCTCTCGGCCCGGTGGCGGTCATGGTCGTCGGCCCCTTTCTCAGCCGGGGTCGCTGCGGCCTTCGAGGCGGCCGATCGCCTGGAGGCCGGCATTGCCGCGCAGGCCCACGGCGTAGTGCCAGCCATCCAGCGCGCCGGGCCTGGTGAAGTCGATGCGGCCCTGGGTCGTGCCCGTCATGATGTGGGACCAGCCCCAGCCACCCCCGCGGTCGACCCAGGTGCTGATCGAGTTGCCGTCGAGGACGAACGCCCAGCGGTCGCCGGGCTCCAGCACCCCCGTGGCGCCGGAGGCGGCGGTGAGCCTGCCGTCGATCCTGATGTCGATGCCGTGCTGGCCCTTGATCCCGGTCCACGCCATGACGTAGTTGCGCTCGTCCTTGACCAGGCCGTTGAACAGGGCGTCCTGCCCCTTCCCGGTGCCGGCCCACCGGTCATGGTCGACGATCACGACAGCCCGGGAGCTCTTCGCCCCGGAGCCATGGGAGACCAGGCCGTAGTAGGCGCCCGGTCCCTGCGCCTGCAGCGTTCCCGCGCCGAAGGTCAGCTGCGGCAACGCCTCGGTGGCCGACGGCTTGTGGACCGTGTAGGCGGCGCTGGAATCGGTGTCGAAGGTGTCGTCCACGCCGACCTCGGGGTAGGCCTCGGGGGCGAAGGTCACCGTCGTTCTGCTGATCGCCTGGATCGCGTGCCCGTCCCAGCTCGCGGTGGCGGTGAAGTCCGCGGTGTGGCCGGTCAGCACGGTCGATTCCGCCCGTACGGTGAACGCGACGTGACGGGCCTCGCCGGGCTTCAGTGAGCTGACCACGTCCGGCTCGGCGGCGGTCGCGGTCCAGCCCTTGGGGGCCGACAGCCGTACGCGAACGTTCCGCGCCGTCTTGGCGGTGTCGTTGACGACCGAGACGATCGCTGTTCCGGCGCCGGTCGCGGTGGAGATCGCGGCCGGCGCCTGGTACACCGATAGCCGGGAGTCGACCGCCCGGAAGCGGGGACGCTCCTCGGGCACGGAGACCCGGCCGCTGACCAGCGTGGGCGGTGCGCCGTGGCGGCCCGAGCGGACGCCGAAGACGGACAGTCCGCCGCCGTCGGAGGCGAAGCGCAGCGAAACGGTGTCCTCGTCGCCGAGTTGGCGTGCGGTGATCGGGACGGCGATTCGGTAGCCGTAGCGGTTGCCGAAGTCGGCCACGAGGGAGCCCCGTGATCGACCGGCCAGCGCCGTCGGACCGTGGGGATCGTCGGGCAACTCGATCACCGGCAGCGCGGTGCCGTTGACCGACACGGTGAGGCGGGTGGGGTAGCGGCGCGCGGTGGTCACGTTGTTGGGGTCGTACCAGCCGCGGGGCTGGGCGGCCGCGATCTCCGCGATCAGGGTGGCTCCGCGCGCCCGGCCCGTGCGGACCTCCTCGGGCAACTGGACCTCGTACTCGAAGTGGCCGCGGCCGTAACCGGTGACCCAGTCGGACCCACCGGTGGTCCTGGCCTGGGCTCCGCCGGTCCATTCCTGCGCGGTCACCGCGCCGGGGGAGAAACCGCCGTCGGGGGCGGGGGTGTCGAAGGTCAGGTAGTTCTCGGCGACGGTCCGGCCGCCGGTGTCGAGCCAGATCCACACGTACCCGTTGCGCAGCTTGGCCGGCGCGGTGACCGACACGGTGCCGGCGTCGGTCACGGTGTAGCGTTCCGGGGCGAACGGCCGCGAACCGCCGCCGCCCGCGTCGGCGACCCACCGGCCTTCGTCGTCGTAGCCGCCGATCCTCCACCGGAGCGTGGCCCGGGACAGGTCGGTGTCACCGAAGTGGCTGACCTTGACCGGCACCTCGATCGCGCCGCCGCGTTCGACGGTCCGCGCCGCGGTGCCCATCAGCGAGATCGCGTCGTCCCCCTGGAACAGGTCGATGCCGCGCGGCCGGCCGTGATGGTCCATGAACTCCGGTTGGTTCGGCTGCCGGTCGAACGTGACCGGGCTCTGCACCTCCTGCTCGGTCTCGGCGAGCTGGACGCCGACGTACCCGTTGAGCTTGGGATAGGCGCGGAACAGGCCGAACGTGTGCGGCGCCTGCCCGGACCTGATGGCGAACTCGGAGTTCAGCCACGGCTGCCCGCTCTGAGCGCCGTCGTTGAAGTTCCAGGTGGAACCCGGCTTGACCTGGGCGTCGAACCCGTCCAGCAGTTTCTTCCACTCGTCGTAGCCGGCCAGGTAGTAGTGGAAGTCGTTGAGGTCGGTGTCGAGGTGGCCGTTCTGGCAGCAGGCGGAGTTGTCCACGATCAGCCGCGACGGGTCGGTGTCGCGGGCGACCCCGACCATCCTGCGGACGTACGGGAACGCCTCCGCCGGGATCGGCTGCTGCCACGGCTCCTTGCCGAGCCCCCACGCCTCGTTGAAAATCGTCCAGATCACGATCGACGGATGGTTGTGGTCCCGCTTGAGCGTGGCGCGCAGCAGCCCCTCGAACAGCCGCTCCGCCTCCGCGCCCAGGGAGTGCCAGCCCGCGTTGGGCATGTCATACCAGATCATCAGCCCGAGCCGGTCCGCCCAGTGGTAGTAGGCGGGCTCGTTGACCTTGAGGTGGTTCCTGATCACGTTGAAGCCGAGCTTCTTGGCGTTCTTCAGGTCGAGCAGGATCGAGCCGCGGCCCGGCTCGTTCTCGGTCCCGGTACGCAGGTCGGGTCCGGCGGTGACCCCGGTGTAGGTGTACAGGCCCCACGGGTTGTAGCCCTGGTCGAGCACGCCCCTCAAATAGACCGGCCGGTTGTTGAGGTACACGTACTGGTACTCGTTCTGGTGGCCGGGCGCCCATTTCCGCTCGATCGTCCGCAGACCGAACGTCGTCCGGACGCCGTCGTCGTGGCCGAGACGGATGTCGGCGGTGTACAGGGCCGGATCGTCCGGCTCCCACAGGCGCGGCCGCGCGATCGGGATCCGCGCCGTCCCGCGCCCGTCCTCGAGCGATACGTCCGCGCTGCCGACCACCTTGCCATCGGGGCCCCTGACCTGCACGGTGGCGCGCTGCCCGCCGTCAGCCGCGACGTCGATCCGCGCGGCCGCCACGGATGGCGTGCGCGCGTCCCCTTCGAAGGTCAGCTCGGGTGTCACCCGCGTGCCGGTGAGCCGCGCGCCCGCGTAGGGCTCGATCCACACCGACTGCCAGATCCCGCCGACGTCGCTGAACCAGCCGGTGTCCGCCCCGTTGGGCTCGCCCGTCTGCTTGCCCATCGGGTACGGCGACTCGGGCGTCGTCGGCGGCGCCACCACCCGGATCGTCACCGTGTGCGTCGAACCGGGAGCCAGCGCGCCCAGCCCGGCACTGATCTCGGTGAACCCGTCGCCGGTGTACGGCAGCACCGGCTCACCGTCAAGCCACACCGCCGCGCCCCAGTCGGCGGCCCCGACGCGCAGTCGTACCTGCTGCTTGGGGAAGTCCCTGGGCACGGTGAACGACCGCTGGTACCAGACCGTCCCCCGGTAACCGGCGAAGGCGCTGCGGAAGATCTCCTTGGTCGCCAGATCCTCCTCGCCCCACGCGGCCAGCGACTGGTACGCGAACGGCACCCGGATCGCCTTGCCGAACGCGTGCCCAGGGGCGTACCAGCGTTCGCGCTCCCCAGCGTCCCCGGGATCGAAGTCGAACGACCAGGTCCCGTTCAGCGACAGCCACGTGTCGCCGGTGAACGGGCGCCGGTCGGCATCCGGGCGCGGGTACTCCTGCCGCGCCGGATCGGTGTCCCTGGCCAGCTCGAGGGTGACCGAACCGGCCGCGGTCGTGGACGCGAACGCGTACCCCTCCTTGCCGGCCACCACGAGCGCGCTGCTCTCAGGCACGCCGGCCAGCACGAACGTGCCGTTCTCGGCGGTCGTGGCGAACACGTCGCTCCGCGAGGCGTGCACACTGGCCCCCTCGATCGGCGCGCCGCTGCCGGCGTCCACCACCCGGCCGCTGACCTCGATCGTGCGCCCCTCCGCGGGGGTCGCTGGCGGCGGCGGCACCGCGAGGGCGGGCGCCGTCGCCGCCATTAGCGTCCCCGCGGTGAGCACCGCGACGGCGAAGGTGCGTCGTAACATCATCGCCCGTTCTCCGATCCGGCCTGTTCGATCGCCGCCGGGCGCAGTTGCGCCGCGCGGATCCGCGCGACGTCCAGCTTGCTCGACCGGTCGAAACGGTAGATCCCGTTCTGCTCCTGATAGACGTCGGTGAGCTGCGTGTAGCAGTAGCCGAACATGCGGGGATCGTCCAGCAGCACTCCGACCAGCCCGGCGAAGCGCCGCTGGAGATCCTCCTCACTGGCGGGCCGCTCGCCGTAACCCCAGGACTGCTCCTCGGGAGGCGCGTCCGGGTTCCACCAGATGCCGCCGAACTCGCTGCAGAAGTACGGCTGCCCCTGGTACGGCACCGACCACGCGCCCCCGTCGGGGCCGGCGTTGACGTACGGCGTCCCGTCGGCCAGGCCCGACATCAGCTTGCCGAACACCTCGGGATCCTGCTCGTAGCAGTGCGAGTCGTACACGTCGGCCCCCGGCACCCGGTGGGCGTACCCGGACGCGTCGATCACCGGCCGGGTCGGGTCGGCCGCCTTCGTGGCCAGGTACATGCCCCACGTGACGTCGTCGAGCACGGTGATCCGGTCGTGCAGCTTCTGGAAGGTCTCGTTGAGCGGGCACCAGCCGACGATGGACGGGTGGGAGTAGTCGCGTTCGACCGCCTCCAGCCACTGCGTCACAAAGGAGGCGGTCGGCCGCTGGTTATCCCACGACGGGCCGCCGCCGGTGTTGGCGCCCCAGTCCCCGAACTCGCCCCACACCAGGAATCCCATCCGGTCCGCGTGGTACAGGTACCGCTCCTCGAACACCTTCTGGTGCAACCGGGCGCCGTTGAAGCCGGCTGCCACGGCCAGCTCGATGTCGTGGCGCAGGGCCTCGTCCGAGGGCGCGGTCATCAGGCCGCCGGGGTAGTAGCCCTGGTCGAGCACGAGCCGCTGGAAGCGCACCTCGCCGTTGAGCAGCACGGCATGGCCGTCGATGGAGACCGAGCGCAGCCCGGCGTAGCTGGCGGCGGTGTCGATCACGGTGCCGTCGCCGTCGAGCAGGTCGATGCGGACGTCGTACAGGTGGGGATCCTCGGGGGACCAGAGCCGGACGCGGTCCTGCGGCATCGGCAGCCACACCTCGGGGGCGAGGTCGAGGTCGGCGCGCGCCCGCGCCCGCACGACCTCGCCGTCCTTGTCCGACACTGTCACCTGCACCTGGTGCCCGGCGCGGGCGGCCGAGACCGGCACGGTGATCCGGAAGGCGGACGCGGCGACGTTGGGCGTGATCCGCGGCCGGGCGAGGTGCTGGGCGGGCACGGGCTCGCACCACACCGTCTGCCAGATGCCGGTGGTGCGCCCGTAGTGCGCGCCGTGCCCCTCGTACGTGGTCGCCTGCTTGCCCCGCGCCTGCGGACCACTCCGCGGGTCGCGGGCCCGTACGACCACCGTGTACGTGTGCCCGGGATCGGCCGAACCGGCCAGGTCGCAGCTGAACGGCGTGAACCCGCCCCGGTGCCGTCCGGCCTCCACGCCGTCCACCCACACGGTGGCGTCGTGGTCCACCGCCTGGAAGTGCAGCAGGACCCGCCGCCCGGCCCAGCTCCGCGGCACCCGCACGGTACGGCGGTACCAGACGGCCTCGTGGAAGTCCGGGTCGCCGATGCCGGACAGCGGCGCCTCCGGGCAGAACGGCACGACGATCTCGCCGCTCAGCTCCCGGTCGAGCAGCCCGCGCTCCAGCCCGGAGTCGCCCGCGTCCCGCTCGAACTGCCACGTCCCGTTCAGGCACTGCCATTCGTCGCGGACGAACTGCGGCCGCGGGTACTCGGGACGGGGGATCATGGAATTGTCAGGCACAATGCTCACTTTCGATGGATCAGGACTTGACGGCACCGGCGATGCCCTCGATGAAGTACCGCTGCAGCACGATGAACAGCACGACGACCGGCAGCAGCGAGATCGTCGCCGCGGCGGCCATGCCCGACCAGTCCGTGGCGTTCTCACCGACGAACGCCAGCATGCCGACGCTGACGGTGCGCAGGTCGGGCCGCGAGAACGTGAAGACCAGCGGCAGGAAGAACGCGTTCCAGGTGGACAGGAAGGTCAGCACGGTGACCGTGGCGGTCACCGGCTTGGCCAGTGGCAGCATGACGCGGAAGAAGATGGTGGCGAAGCCGGCGCCGTCGATGAGCGCGGCCTCGGTCAGCTCCTTGGGGATGCCGCGGAAGTAGCCGAAATAGAGCAGGATGGCCGCCACGTTCGCGGCGCCCGACATCGCCAGGATGATGCCGGTCAGCGAGTTGAGCAGGCCGAGCTTCTGGGACAGGTCGACCAGCGGGATGATGGTGTACCCGGCCGGGACGAACAGCGTGGCCACCAGGACGCCCATAATGATCTTGCGGCCGCGGAACTCGTGACGCGCGAGGACGTACCCGGTCATGGCGCACCTGACCACCACGACCACCACCGTGCACACTGTGACGATCACGGTGTTCAGCAGGTATTTGCCGAACTCCGCCTCAACCCACGCGCGCTCGTAGTTGGCCCACTCCGGTGCGTCCGGCAGCAGGTCGAGCCCCTTGGTGAACACCTCGGCCGACGTCTTGAACGACGCCGAGACCATCCACAGGAACGGGTAGATCCAGATCAGGCAGCCGATGGCGAGCGCGGCGGCGGCCAGCCACCAGGGCAGCCGGCGCAGGACCTCGGCCGCGTTCACGCCATCCCCCTGGTCCGGCGGGTGGCGCGCATCGCGAGCAGTTGCACCATGCCGACGACGCACACGAACAGGCCGAACAGCACGGCGGCCGCGGACGCGTACCCGAGCCGGGGGACTGTCGCGGCGAAGGCCCACCGGTAGATGTACACCTCGATCACCTCGGTCGAGTAGAAAGGGCCGCCGTTGGTCATGGTCAGGACGAGGTCGAAGACCTGCAGCGACGCCTCGATCGAGAGCAGGGTGATGATCACCAGGAAGGGCTTGAGCAGCGGCATGGTGATGTGGCGGAGCGTGGCCAGGGCGCCGGCGCCGTCGAGCCGGGCCGCCTCGTACACCTCGTTCGGCACGGTCTGCAGCGCGGCCAGCCAGTAGACCAGGGTGATGCCGAACCACTTCCACACGTACACGCCGATCGTCGTGCCGAGCGCCGTCGAGGACTGCCCGAGGAAGTCGATGCCGTCCGGTGCCAGTCCTACCTCGCGCAGCGCGAGGTTCACGGGGCCGCTGGCCGGGTCGAAGACGAACTGCATGACGACGCCGACGATCGCCGTGGTGGTGACCACCGGCAGGAACAGGGCGGTCCTGAACAACTTGCGCAACGGCATGCGCGGCGAGTTGAGCACGATCGCGATCAGCAGCGTGGCGAGCACCTGGATCGGCACCGCGACGAGCATGAACGTCAGCGTCAGCCGGAACGAGCTCCAGAACATCGGGTCGGCCAGGACTTCCTGGTAGTTGGTCAGGCCGATAAACGAAGGGCTCGCGTCGAACCCGTTCCAGTCGGTGAGGGAGTACACGTAGCTGCCGACGATCGGGTAGACCGTGAACGCGCCGTACAGGAGCACGGTTGGGGTCAGGAACAGCCAGACGTACAGGGTGGTGCGGTCGCGGCGCCGACGCGCCGCGGAGGGGAGTACGACCGTCATCCGCGCGCGCCCGTGGTGCTCTCGTCGACCATCAGCCGCCACGGCGCCTCGAGCTGCACGGGGGCGCTGCCGTCGCCCTCGACGCGCTCCAGCAGGCGCCGCACGGCCAGCTCGGCGATCTTCTCCTTGTCGGGCACGACGGTGGTCAGCGGCGGGGTGGCGAACCGGCCCTCCTCGATGCCGTCGAACCCGGCCACCGCGATGTCCTGCGGCACCCGCAGACCTCGCGCCAGGATCGCCCGCATCGCGCCGAGCGCCAGCAAGTCGTTGTAGCAGAACACCGCGTCCGGCGGTTCCGGCAGGTCGAGCAGCCGCTCCATCGCGAGCAGGCCGTCCTGGCGCTGGTAGCGCAGCACCGGCACGGTGAGCTCGGCACGCAGGGGCAGCCCCGCCTCCTCCAGCGCCTGCCGGTATCCGACCGACCGGTGCGCCGCGGTGTTGCCCACCGGCCGGTCCACCAGGCCGATGGCGGCGATCCGCGTCCGGCCCAGGGAGGCCAGGTGCGCGGTGGCGCTCCTGGCGGCGGCGGTGTCGTCGATGGCGACGTGGTCCACGCCCTTCACCCGCACCTCGCCCAGCGTCACCGCCGGGCACCGGCCCGCCCAGTCACGCAGCTCGTCGGGGGACAGGCCGAGCGGGCTGAAGATGAACCCGTCGAAGAGGGCGGAGCGGTCCCGCCGCATGACGATCTGCCGCTCCCGTTCCGCCACCCCCTCGGTGCGGTCGATCAGCACCGTGTAGCCGCGTTCCTCCGCCTGGTCCACCACGTGGGCGGCCAGCTCAGTGAAGTACGGCACGTCCAGCGGCAGCACGAGGGCCAGCAGGTTGGAGCGCCCCCGGTTGAGGCTGCGCGCCGCGACGTTGGGCCGGTAGCCGAGCTCGTCCAGGGCCCGCTGGACCTGGGCGCGGGTCTCCTCGGACACGTACGCGAAGTTGTTGACGACGTTGGACACGGTCCGTACGGAGACTCCCGCCAGCCGCGCCACGTCTCTTTGGGTCACCAAGGTCGTTCACCTTCCGGTCGGAAGCCGGTGACATTTCAGTAGTGAAGAGTCTTGCCGCGCGGCATGCCGCGTGGCAAGAATGAATTAGCCACGCGGCGACATTTTTTACGACACGTTCACGGGCCGCACGGTGAAAGGCAGGACCGATGACCGCGATGACTCGGCGAGGGTTCCTCGCCGCGGCGGGTGCCCTGACGGCCGTGGCCGCGACCAGTGCGTGCGGCGGGAGTGGCGGTGCTGGGGGTGGCGGTGCCGGTGGCAACTCGCTGACCTGGTGGGACCACCAGAACCAGCTCCAGTCGGCGAAGAAGGAGATCTTCGCCCAGTTCGCCAAGAGCCCCGGCGGCGCCCCCGTCCAGTACACGTACTACAATCCCGCTAAGCTGGGCCAGGCGCTGCAACTGGCCAAACAGAGCAACCAGCTTCCCGACCTGCGTAGCAACGCCGGGCTCACGCTGCCCGCCGCGGCGCTCGTCGCCGCCGGATGGTCGCAGCCGCTGGAGCTCAGCGCCGAGGCGAAGGCCCGGGTCCAGGACTCGCTCATCGAGGGCCTGCACATGTTCGACGGCAAGATCTACGCCTTCCCCATCTTCAGCCACCAGACCTACTCCGCGGTGACGTGGTTCAACAAGGAACTGGTCGCGCGTGCCGGGCTGGATCCAGAGGCGCCGCCGAAGACGTACGACGAGTTCCGGGCCGCGGCGCGCGCAGTGCAGAGCAAGGGCGTCGGCCAGATGTACGGCTGGGTGTGGAACATCGGCATGCCGATACGGCTGGCCGAGCAGGTCAACGACCTGGCGCAGGCGGCCGGGTTCGCCGGGGCCGGCGGTGTCCGCTACGACAACGGCGAGTTCGCCTTCCACTCCGAGGAGTACCTCGATGTGATCGAGTTCCTGGTCTCGCTGAGCCGGGACAAGCTGCTGGTGCCCGGGGCGAACTCCTGGCTGGACGACGTGGCCCGGGCCCGGTGGACCGCCGGGATCGCGGCGTACTACTTCGACGGCCCCTGGTGCCCCGGCGTGGCGCTGAAGGCGACGCCCGGCTTCGCGGACAAGCTCGGCGTGGGACCGATCCTGACGCCGCAGGCCGGCACCGAAGTAGCCACCTACCATGTGCCGCAGCCTGGGGACTACTGGTTGTCCTCGACGAGCAAGAACGCCGCGCTGGCGAGCAAGCTGCTGAGCGAGCGCTTCACCACGGAGGAGTACTCGCGCCGGGTCGCCGACACCATGTCGCAGCCGCCGCGCGACATCTCCGTCGTCGACCAGTCCCAAGCGCACCCCGCCTACAAGAAGCTGATCGGCTGGTTCAAGGAGAGCGTCTTCCTGGCCCCCGAGCCGATCGCCGGCAACAAGGCCCTCCAGCAGGTGCAGATCGCCACCAAACCGGTCACCCCCACTCTTGGGGACATCGTCCAGGGCGCGCTCACCGGCGACGTCACCGACGTGCGCGCGGCGCTGACCAAGCTGTCCAGCGACAGCGCCGCCATGCGCGAGACGGCGATCGCGGCGGCCAAGGCCAAGGGCGCGCAGGTCAGTCTGGACGACTACGCCTTCCCCAACTGGAAGCCGCGGACGGACTACACCAAGCCAATGTACGCCGAGCGCTGACGGAGCACCGTGAACCGACCCAACATCGTGCTGATCATGACCGATCAGCAGCGGGCGGACTGGACGGCCGCGAGCGGCTTCCCCCTGGACACCATGCCCTTCCTCGACGGACTGACGGGCGGCGGTACGCGGTTCCGGCGGGCGTACACCACCTCGCCGCTGTGCGTGCCCGCCCGGATCAGCCTGCTCACCGGGCGCTACCCGTCCGCGCACCGCGTCCGCCAGAACAGCGCCGCGCGGCACGTGCTGCGCGGGGCCGACCTGGTGGACGTGCTCCGCGACGCCGGGTACGCGCTGCACCTGGCGGGCAAGACGCACTTCCACCGCGAGCGGGCCGACTTCGACACGTTCGCGGCGCCGTACTGGCATGATCGCGGTCCGGACGGCGCGGCGACGCCCGAGCAGGCCCGTTTCGAGCAGTGGCTGGCCGAACTAGGCCACTCGGTCGGGCACGAGCCGACGCCATTCCCGGTGGAGTGCCAGTTCCCGTACCGGATCGTGGACGGCGCGATAGACGCCATCGATCGGACCCCCGCCGACCGGCCGTTCTTCACCTGGTTGTCGTTTCCCGAACCGCACAACCCGTACCAGGTGCCGGAGCCGTACTTCAGCCTGTTCGACCCCGACGAGATGCCGGAACGGCTCGCGGGCCCCGAAGGCGCCGCGCGCAAGGGCGGCATGTACGCCTGGCTCGTGGTTCCTGCTGGCGGAGGTCAGCCCGCTGTCGCCGCCGCTCACCCAGCAACTGCCCGATCCCCTCACGCTCGCCATCGGCTCGCTGATCACCCTGCTGACGGCGAGCGTGCTGGAGGAATTCTTCTACCGGGCCTGGCTGCAGACAAGACTGGAGGCCCTGTACGGCAGATGGCCCGCGATTCTCGCCTCCGCGCTGCTGTTCGCCGCGATGCACGTCAGCCACATCAACCCCGAGGCCATCGGGGTCGGCATCGCCTCCGTTGTGGCGGCGCAGGGGATGTTCGGCCTGATGCAGGGCTACCTGTGGGCGCGCTATCGCAACATCTGGGTGATCATCCTCATCCACACCATCGTCAACCTGGTCTACGTGGACATGTTGATCTGAGTGGGCATTTGATTTGAGTAGATTGCTCCTTATGTTCTAGTAGGTGCCTCGCCAGGTTGGGGTGGTCTCGTCCGTTATGCGTTTGGTGAGGTTGTCAATCGAGGCGATGTAGATCATGGATTCGCGGCCGACGATCTTCTTGGTGGCGTCCGTTCCCTGGCTGGTCAGGGGTACGTTGGTGGAGGTCTTGACGCTCTGGGTGTCGATCACGGAGGCGGTCGGCTCGGGCGCCCGGCTTTGACGCGGGCCAGTCCGGTCAGGTCGTAGTTGAGTTGGGCGAGTATTCCTTCGTCGCGCCAGGCCGCGTAGTAGGCGTACACGGTGTTGTGCGATGGGAAGTCATGCGGTAGGTATTTCCAAGCAATTCCCGTGCGGTTGACATAGAGAATCGCATTGAAGACGTCCCGTAGTTCGACCGAGGCCGGTTGGCCGGTGGGCCGGCGGTCGAGCCTGGCCTGCCGCCAGGCGGTCAAGGTGGGCTCGATCAAGGCCCAGGGGGCGTCGGAAATGTCGCTGGGGTACGGCTTCCGTTCGCTCATGGCGGAGCTTCTACCCGAAAGATGTGATCGTTAGTGGGCTTCTGCTAGTTGGGGAGCGTCTACCACATTTCTAGACCAGACGGATGTGAGCGCTATTTCATCATCAAAGGGTCGCTCGCATGGGCGACGAGGGCCACACAAAGCTACACGTACAGGGAAAAGAGCCCAAAATGCTGCGACTACAGAGCTGGGCATACGCAAACCAACCATGCCTAAACGCCCACTCAGGACTAGCCGGGGTGGCGGCTCGCCGTAGCTATGGGAGGTCCAGGCCATCACCGGAGGCAGCCGGAGGTCAAGGGGAGGCCAGCGATGCTGACGCACGTGGAATTACGCCGGACGGCGGGTGGGCTGCAATTAACGTTCATGCCGCAGGGCTGGTCAATGCGCGTCCATCACGACGATGCGGCTGCTGGCGCGCGCGATGATGGCCGATCAGCGTTAGCGCTGGTGCTCTCGCGCTTGACAGTCAGGAGGGCTGGACCTGGTCGAAGAGAGCGAGGGCTTCGGCGGGGTCCGGGCTCACGAGGCGTTCCAGACCGGCCGTCGTGATCTTCGCCCACCTGCCGGCTCGTGCCCACATCTGTTCCTCGAAGGCGCGGACGGCCTCGTCCAGATCTCCAGGGGCGGTGGCGATGGACTCGGCGAGTTCGGCGCCTTCCAACATCGCGAGGTTCGCGCCCGCCCCCAATGGGGGCATCAGATGGGCGGCGTCGCCCAGTAGCGTCACCCCAGGGACGTGGGTCCAGGTGTGGGACACGGGCAGGACGTAGAGGGGGCGGTGGACGAAAGCGCTGCCGTGGCGGAGGAGGTCGAGGACGGGAGCGGCCCAGCCGTCGAACAGAGCCAGCAGACTCGATCGCACGGCCTCGACGTCGGCCAGGTCCAGGTTCGTGTGCCAGTCCAGCGGCGCGCGGAACTGGGCGTACACCTTGACGTGACCGCCGCTGTTGCGCTGGGCGACGAGAGCTCGGTTCACGCCGTACACAGCCACGGAACCGTCGCCGATCAACCGGGCGAGGTCAGGGTGGCGGGTGTCTACGTCGTCGAGGGAGGTCTCGACCAAGGTGACGCCGGTGTAGTGCGGCGTCACCGACGAGACTGCCGGGCGGATCCGGGACCAGGCGCCGTCCGCGCCGACCACGAGGTCGAACGCTTCGTGTCGCCCGTCCGCGAAATGGACCAGTACGCCCTCCCGGGTCCCCGGCACCACCTGCGTCACGCCCCGACCCCACCGGACGTCGAGAGGGCCGAGCAGTAGGTCACGGAGTTGCCCGCGGTCGATCTCGGGATTGGCCCGGTCATCTGGACGGGGTCGCCAGTCGCGCAGGACGGTCCCGTCCGCGTCCAGGATGCGCATGGCCTGCCCCTCGGGGCGAGACTGCGCCTGGAACTCCGCCAGCAGCCCCGCCTTGTCCAGCGCGAGCTGGCCCAGCCCTTCGTGCAGGTCCAGCGTGCCGCCCGGGGGGCGGGCGTCGGGGGTGGGATCGCGTTCGAGGACGGCGACGGGGTAGCCATGGCGGTGTAGGACACGGGCGAAGGTAAGGCCGGCAGGGCCGCTCCCGACCACGGCGATACGATGTCTCATGCCGATACACTGTATTTCGACATCGCAATGCATCGCAACGGAACGGTGTGACCATGACTGTGTGGGATCGGCCGGAGCCGCCGGCTCGCCCTGTGCCGCTCGACCGGAAGCGGATCGTCGCCGCCGCCATCGCGCTGGCCGATGAGGGCGGGCTGGAGGCGGTGTCGTTGCGCAAGGTCGCCGCCCAGCTGAACGCCGGCCCGATGCGGCTGTACGGACACATCTCCACCAAGCAGGAGCTGTTCGACCTCATGGTGGACGAGGTTCAGGGCGAGATTCTCCCCGAGGAGCAGCCCGGTGACTGGCGGGAGGCGCTGCGCATCCTCGCCCACCGCACCAGGCAGGCCGCTCTCCGTCACGAATGGCTGGCCGACCTGCTCGGCGGCCGCCCGACCCTGGGCCCGAACGGCCTCGCCGTGACCGAGGCCACGCTGGCCGCCCTCGACGGCCTCGCCGACATCGACACCGTCATGCGCGCCGTGGAGACTGTCAGCGCCTACTTCACCGGCGCGATCAGGCGCGAGATCGCGAACCTGCGGGCCGAGCACGCCACGGGCCTGTCCAAGCGCTACTGGCAGCGCGCCTCCGGCCCGCATGTGACGAGGATGTTGGCCACGGGCCGCTTCCCGGCGCTGACCAAGGCCGTGTACGACGGCACGGACGTGGACGCCGAGGCATCCTTCGCGACCGGCTTGGACTGGGTCCTCGACGCCGTGGCCGCCAAACTCACCCGGCCGCTGACGTGACGCTCAGCTCTTGCCGAACGCGACCGCCAGCCTCTGACGGACATCCGAAACAGCTTCTCAGCTTGTTCTTTAAGTGCGCCACGAGCGCAGAAGGTGAGGTTGTTGTGTAGGTGACCTTGCTTGATGCGGTGCTGTGCAGGAGATGAAAGTCTGGCCCTTCGGCGTCGCCCTGCGGGGGAGATGCCAAACCGCCCCAGAGCTGCGTTGGCTGAAGACCGTCGTGGTGAGCGTCTGGGAAAAGGCGTACGTGATGCGTCAGGTGAGGGCCGGGAAGGGGCGCAGGTCCTCTACGAGGTGCCGGGTCAGGCGTAGCTGGGTGTAGGCGGCGATGACGAGCCAGGTCCACACGTCGGCGGCCCGTGGGTTGCGGATCTTCGGCGCGGTCCAGCCGAGCGTCTACTTGAAGAGCCGGAACGTATGCTCAAGATCGAGTCTACGGAGGAACGCCTGCCACAGCAGGTCGACCTGAGCGGCCGGCAGGCCGGTGGCCGAGGATTACAGCCAGACCGGCTTGGGACGGGCATCGCCTGGCAAGTGCTCGACGGTCAGCCGATTCAGCGTGCCCTCGATGATCGGCAGCTCACCGTCATACTCGATCCAGGCGGCGCGGCGGGTGAGCCGATGATGCAGCGGGAAGGCGCTTACCGTACGAAACGGGTTCCGTTGCAGGTCCACCCCCGACTCCACCCGGAGTGCGGCGACCCTGCTGGAGCTGGAGGCGTTACAAGCGCGGTTATGGCAGGAGTGGTACGCCGGTGCCGACGCGCTCAGTTTCACCGAGACGCGCAAGGTCGGAACGGGTGAGGTCGTCGCCGCGTCCGTCCACAAGATCACGTGCAAGCTGAAGACCGTGCAGGGCCCGGCCAAGCTGGGCTTCAACCTCCAGTTCACGATCGTCCCCGACGCCCTGGCAAGCCATGTGAAGAATCTGGGCCAGGCGGAGGTGGAGCAGTGCAAGACCTGCATGAGAGCACCTACGCGCCCGGCCAAGCCGCGACGGCCACGCCGCTCGTTGGACAACAACCAGGCCGACCTGTGGGTCAACCTAACTGTCGAAAGCCAGCCAATAGAGGTGTTCCTGGAGGCGACACGCGACGCGAACAGCCCGTATGACCCTGAGTGAAAGAGGCACGCGGTTTGAGCTGAAATTATCCGAACCTACGTGCCTAGGCACCGATGGAGATGCCGAACTCCGCTTCGATGAGTTTGAACATGACGTCCCAGGTCTTCCATTCGGTGTTGGTGTGGACGGCGATGGTGTGCCGGTCGTCGGGGGTGCCGACCGCGAAGAACCAGGATCCCCATAGGCTTCCCCCGACACCGCGCAGCGTCTGGCCGCCCGTCGCCTGCTTGCCGAACTCGAACACGCCCAGCCCGTATCGGGCGTGCGGCACCCAGTGGCCACCCTCGGTGGAGACCGTGGTCCACATCTGCCGGTGCTGGGCGGGCGGCAGCAGGCTGCCACCGGCCATCGCGTTGACGAAGCGGATCATGTCGCCGGTGGTGGAGACGACATTGCCAGCCGACCAGGCCAGGGAGGAGTTGAGCTCGGTGACGTCCAGGGGCGGGAGGCCGGGATCCTCCATCAGCGATTCCCAGTTCTCAGGGGTGACTGTCGCAGGGTCGACGCCGTCCTTGAAGAACAGGTTGGAGTACGCTCGCGGGTGCGGATCGGGGTATCCGGTGTCCTGGGCAGGACGCACGCGGGTGCGGGTCAAGCCGAGCGGCTGGATGACCCTGCGCTCGACCTCTTCGGCGTAGCTGCTGCCGGTGGCCTTCTCGATGATCGCCCCGGCTAGGTGGAAGCCGCCGTTGGAGTACTCGAAGCGTTCGCCGGGTTCACCGACCGGCGGCTGGGAGAGCGCCACCCTCAGCAGTTCCTCGGTGGTGAATTCGTCGAAGCGATGGTGGAGGAACCCGGGGCGGGTGGCGTAGCGGTGGGTCACCTCTGGTGCCAGGCCGGTGGCGAACAGCCCGCTGGTGTTGCTGAGCAGGTGCCTAATGGTGACCTTGTTGCCGTCGTAGCCGTTGACGTTCAGTACGCCGGGCAGCCACGTGTTCACCGTGTCGTCGATGCTCAGCCCGCCCTCGGCCTCCAAGGCTAGAAGGACTGCGGCGGTGAAGGCCTTGCCGCTGCTGCCGACGTGCAGGTATTCCCCCGGCCTGCGTGGGGAGCCGATCTGGATGTCGGCCATGCCGGCGGTGGCGAACCAGGTCCGGTGCCCGTCCTCGACATCGGCGACGATGCCGGGGATGCCGACCTCGGCCACCGCCCAGTCGAGCACCTGCTGCACTTTCTCATGCGCTGCCATTGCACTGCCCTTCTGACGTTTCTTCCGTACGTCTTCCACGGTGTCCACCGGCGCTTCCATGCCTCTTAGAACGCTCTTTGAGCCGGCACGGCGCCACTTTCAAGAGCACGTGCACGACTATGTCCTCATAGCCTTTGTGTATGCGGATTGAGGTGCTGGGACCGGTCCGGGCCTATGCCGACGATGGTGCGCCGATCGATGTAGGCGGCGTCATGGTTCGTGCGCTGCTGACCCGGCTGGCACTGGCCGAGGGCGAGACGGTGTCGGTCGATGCACTCGTTGATGGCCTGTGGGGGGAGCGTCCGCGCGGGGGCACCGTCAATGCGCTGCATGGGCTGGTGCATCGGCTGCGCAAGGCTCTGGCCGGGGCCGGAGTCGTGGAGAGGGCGGCCGGCGGGTATCGCCTGCACGTGGGCGCGCAGGACGTCGACGCCTATCGGTTCGAGGAGAAGGCGAAGCAGGGCGGTCGCGAACTGGCTGCGGGCGCCGCGCAGCGAGCTGACTCGCTGCTGGACGAGGCGCTGGCGCTGTGGCGGGGAGACGCGCTGGCCGACGTGCGCGATGCCCCCTTCGCCGGTAAGGCCGGCGCGCGGCTGGAAGAGCTGCGCGTCGGGGCCATCGAAGACCTGTTCGAGGCGAAGCTGCGACTGGGCTGTCACGACGAGATCTTGGCCGATATGGCGGTGGTGGCTGCCGGCCACCCGTTGCGCGAACGGCTGGCCGGATTGCGCATGCGAGCCTTGCACGCGGCCGGCCGCCAGTCCGATGCGCTGGCCGTGTTCGAACAGGTCCGCAGTACGCTCGCCGACGAGCTGGGCGTCGATCCGTCCGAGGAATTGCGCAAAACGCACCTGGCAGTGTTGCGGGGCGAGCTGGAGATCCCCGAGGTGGAACAGGCTCGGCCGGAGGCGGTGCCGGGACGTCTGCCGGCCCAGTTGACCAGCTTCGTCGGCCGGGCGGAGGAGCTGAGATTGCTGGCCGGGTTGCTGGAGACCTCTCGGCTGGTCACCGTTGTCGGTCCTGGGGGCGTGGGGAAGACCCGGCTGGCCGTGGAGGCGGTGAGTCGGCATCGAGCCCATCGGCGTGGCAGGGTCTGGCTCGTCCCCCTGACCGGGGTGACCACGGCGGACGGGCTGCCCGAGGCGGTGCTGGGCACGCTTAGTATCGCCGATGCCCGGCCGTCCGGTACCCCGCTGGAGCGGGTGGTCAATCTGCTCGCCGGTGGTGAAGGCGTGCTGGTGCTCGACAACTGCGAACAGATCTCCGGCCCCGTCGCGGAGTTCGCCGGGCAGCTGCTGCAGCGCCAGCCGTACGTGACCATCCTGGCCACGAGCCGTGAACCGCTGGAAGTCATGGGTGAGACGCTGTGCCGTCTGGGCCCGCTCGAACTGCCGCCGGCGCACGCGGATTCCGCCCAGGCCGGCGAGTCGGCCGCCGTGCGCCTGTTCCTCGATCGCGCGGCAGCCGTGCAGCCCGGCTTCACGCGGGACACGCCGACCGCGGCCCCGATCATGAACATGATCGTGGATATCGTGCGCAGGCTGGACGGGCTGCCGCTGGCCCTGGAGTTGGCCGCGGCGCGGCTGCGAACCATGAGCGCCGACCAGATCGCCCGGCGGCTGGATGACCGCTTCCAGCTGCTCAACGCCGGTAACCGGGCCGCCCAGCCGCGGCAGCAGACACTCCATGCGGTCATCGAATGGAGCTGGGACCTCCTCACCGATCACGAACGGACGCTGGCCCGCCGAATGTCGATCTTTCCGGCGCGAACCGGGCTCGCCGCGATCGAGGCGGTCTGTTCTGATGAGACGCTCCCCGCGGGCGAGGTCTTCTATCAGCTGAACTCCCTGGTCGACAAGTCCATCGTGGAGCGGGCTGGTGACGGCTACCGGATGCTGGAGACCATCCGAGCCCATGCAGCGGACAAGCTTCGCCTCGCAGGGGAGGCCGAAGCCGTCCTGCGCAGGCTCGTGCGGCACTTCGCCGACCTGGCCGAGGAACATGAGGCGCTGCTGCGCTCAGACAAGCAGGTGGAGTCGCTGCGGCTGTTCCGGACCGAGTACGACAACCTGATGTCCGCCCTGCAAACGGCCATCGATGGCGGCGACGGCCAGACCGCGGCCCGGATGCTCGGGCCGCTGTACTGGTACTGGGTCATGCTCCGCTACGACGCCCGGGCCGACGCCTACGTCGCCAAGGTCGCGGAGTTCGGCGACGCGCTGCCCGCGGACGCCCGGGCCGCGTTCACCGCGATCCACCTGGTGGCTGGCGAGGGCGGGCCGATCAAAGACCCCGAGCGGCTGCGTGCGCTCATCGACGACTGCGCGCACACGGGCGCGCTGCGGCGTTATCCGATGCTGCTGACGATAGCCGTGATGATGGCGGCGATACTCGGGCTGGACGAGCTGGTCGACCAGGAGATCGTCCGGGTGCGCAGCGACTCGGACCGCTGGGCGATCGCCTGCACCTTCATGATCGAAGCCCTGCGGTATCGCGAACGGGGCGACCGGGACGGTTCCGCGACCGCGATGGCAGCGGCGCTGCACGCGTTCGAGGAGGTGGGCGATCGGTGGTGGACGGGAAAGACGCTGCAAGGGCTGGCGCAGATCCACGCCATCGGCGGCGAACATGACGAGGCGATCGCCGCATACGAACGCGCCATCGCTATCGCGAGCGACCTCGGCTCGCAGGATGAGGTGTCAACCCGGCTCGGGCTCGCCACCGAACGCATGCGAGCCGGCGACCTGGCCGGCGCCCGGCACGACATCGAAACCGCCGAACGGGCGGCCTGGGAGCGCGGTCAGCCCGTCCTGGAGGTCGAGGTCCTGGGCAGCCTGGCCGAGCTGTATCGCCGCTTCGGCCAGATCGAACGGGCAAACCAAGAGCTCGACCGGATAGAGACACTCGCCCTCCGGCTGCATCTTTCGGCCGAGACCATTGAGAACCTCCTGGTGCCCGCCAGGATGGCGAACCTCCTCACCGCCGGAGACGCCGCACCCGCGCGCGAGCTGCTGCCCCGTACCGTGCAGGCGGCGCAGGCACGCATGGACACCCCCTGGGCCGCCCAGCTGCTGGCCCGGCTGCTGTTCCTGGAGGACGATCCCGCCGGCGCGGCCACCGCGCTCGGCCTGAGCCAAGCCATCCGCGGCACCTTCGACCACGGCGACACCGAACTGCTCTCCCTTGCGGAGGCGCTCGCGAAACGGCTCGGCCCAACCGAGTACGAAACCGCCTACCAACGCGGCGCCGAGATGACACCCCACGAGGCCACCGACCGGCTGACAAAGCCGCGCGGATAACGGGGTTGAGGAACCTGCGGAGAGCCGTTGGCGGCACCGGCGAGTTACCTGGCGGGAGGCTTCGACCTGTGGCCTGATCCGGCAGGGCAGCCTGTCGGAATTAGGTGGTTTCCCGACAAGTCTCTCACCAGGGCGTGACGAGCATCCGAACGAAAAGTCCCGTTAGCAAAGCAGCGTTGAGCGGCTTGCCGTGACTTTCCGTTCAAATGCGTCTCACCGAAGGGTTTTCGCAGGTCATGACGGATGGAGTCAGGTGGCCCGAACGGCTGTGACACGGGCGGCGAACACGCGGTGCGCCTTGCGCTCGGTCGGGCCGGCATCGGCGAGGGCAGCGCTCTGCTCCAGCACGGCGCGGTGGAATGCGAGCGGGGCCGTGATGCGGACCGAGTAGCCGTGACCGCGGCGGATGGTCCGCCCGGAGGCGAGGGCCTGGCGGATGGTTGCATCACCGGTGGTACGCAGGTGATCGGCGAGTAGTCCCGGCGGATCGAGGATCACGTCCGGGCCCAGCGCGGGCACGCGGCGCTGCTCGCCGGTGTCGGTCGGCGGCGCGTCGAGCAGGTCGGGCAGGTTGCGGGCGCCGGCGGCGTCCAGGACACGGCGGATGGTCTTGGGGGCGACCTGGTGACGTCGGACGGCGGCACCCTGGCGGTACTCCATCGACGATGGTGGCCGCCTTGTCCTGGTCAAGGGTGGCGGGGCGGCCGAGGGTCTTGCCGGCGGCGACGCTTTCGCGGGTGTTCTCGCCGATCATGTCGCGCTGGAACTCCAGCACAGCGGCCAGGACGGAGACCATCATCTTGGTGCCGGGGTCGTCGCTGGCCAGGTCGATGCCGGACAACAGTCCGGATTCGACGCGCAGGTGCAGGCCGCGGCGGATGAGCGGGCGCAAGGCGAGGATGTCGGCGACTGAGCGGAACAGGCGGGCGCCGCGACATCGTCCGCAAGACCAAGAACGGCCTGGAGACCGCCCGAAAGCAAGGCAAGGTCGGAGGCCGCCGCCCCGTGGTCACGACGACAAACGCGCCGCGATCCTCGACCGCCGCCGGCGCGGGGAATCCATCCGCACCATCGCCGCTGGGGTGAAGGTCTCCGTAGGCGTCGTCCACAAAACCCTCGCAGCCGCTGCCGAGGGTGATCCCACTGACCAGCCCCCGACTCCCTGAGGAGACGATGGCCTCACAGTGACGCGCATCCAGCCTCCTCAAGTAACGCCGTCACCCTCCTCTTGCCATCTCCCGCCGACAGGTTCGGCGGCAATCTCCAGCAATTCATCACAAAAAGACCGCACCCTGGGGCGTGACCGATCATCGACAGGACCGATGTCCCGGGCATGGTGGAGTGAGCACTCCCCGCCGGCTCGCGCCTACAGCCCGCCCGTCAGTCCCAAGGCCGGTGTCCACAGCTTTCCTCTCAGTGAGTCAGGAGGGCTTCTCAGTACGTCGTTGACGATCACTCCGGACCAAGCCGCCGGAGACTGGTGCGGTGCCGAGGTCGCTGTCGCCGTCCTCGTGGCGCAGCACCCAGTCGTCGAGGTCGAGGGCCGTTTCCAACGGTTCCCTGGCCATGTGGGCCCGCAGGCTGGTCACCTCGCACGTGGCTCCGCCCGGGCGAGCCCTCTCGAAGGAGAGCAGTTCTTCCCGGAAGGCGGCCTCGAACATCGCAAAGCGCACCCAGGCGGTGCGGGGAGACACCTCCAGTACGTCGCCGATGAGTTGCCAGTCGGCGCCGCCCACGCGCTCGAACACGGCGGCGGCTTCGAAGAACCGCTGCGCGGCGGCGAGCACTCGAGCGGCGTCGGCGAGCACAACTCCTGGCGCACGGGTGGTGCCGTCGGGGTTCAGCTCATGCTCGCCGATCGGGACAGAGGCACGCGCGAGGTCGGCCAGTTCGCATGCTTCGTAGGCCATCACCAGCCTCGCTCGAGCCGCGTCCGTGTAGGGTGCGGTGGCTCCGGCGCCACTTTCGGTCATGTCAGTCAGCCTCAATTCCCGACGATGGGTGGTGATCACTGCGGCTCCCCCGTGTGGTCAGCCGCGCAGGAAATACAGGACGGTCGTGATCACGGCGGTCGCCAGGAGGACGCCCCGCAGCAGCCAGGTGGGAAGACGGCGGGCGAGGTGGGCGCCGGCGAAGCCCCCGGCCACCGCGCCGACCAGCATGGCGGCGAGGACAAGCGGAGCGCTCAATGCGTTCGAGGCGATGAGGAACAGCACTGCCGCGCTGAGATAGATGGCCGCAAGTTGGGCGATCCGCATCGGGTTGCTGACCGCGGCGTCAAGGCCGAGGCCGATGCTCCACAGGGCCAGCATCATGATGCCTACGGCTCCACCGAAGTATCCGCCGTACACGGCGAGGAAGAACTGTCCGATCAGGACGGCGGGTGAACTCATCCTGACCGAGTGGCCCAGCGCGCTGCCCAGCGCCCTGGAAAGGTGGCGGCCAAAGGCAAGGATCGCTGTGGCGAAGGCGAGCAACCACGGCAACGCGGCGTCGAACGACGATGCGGGCAGCACCAGCAGCAGGCCGGCACCGACTCCACCGCCCATGACACTGATCGCTGTCAGCGCCATGGTGGACGTAGGCCCAACAGGGCTGAGCTCACGACGGTACACCCACGCGCTGGCCACGGCGCCGGGCACTAGGGCGACCCGCGACACCGCGTTGGCCGTCACCGGCGGCATCCCGAAGGCGACGAGTGCGGGCAGCGCCACGAAGGTTCCTCCTCCCACGATCGCGTTCAGGGCGCCGGCGGCGACACCGGCCAGCAGGACAAGAAAGAGCTCAAACACACGCCGAGCATCGCCCGTGACGAGCGTGTCCACAATGCGGAATCGTCTCACCCAGCCTAAGGCTGAGACATAGGCTGAACCTGTGCGCTATGACTTGGACGACTTGCGGCTCTTTCTCCACGTCGTCGCGGAGGGGTCGATCACTGCGGGCGCTCATCGCATGCACCTGAGCTTGCCTTCGGCCAGCGCGCGCGTGCGCGCACTGGAGCATCACGCCGGTGTGTCGCTGTTGATCCGCGGTCGGCGGGGCGCGCGGCCTACGCCGGCCGGGACGACCTTGGCCCGCCACGCGCGCGAGGTGCTCGCCCAAACCGCGCGACTCGACAACGCCGTCGCGAGCTACACCCGGTCCTCGACCGCTCCCTTGACCTTGTTGGCGGGCGGCTCCGCGATGCACCGCCTCGTGCCACAGGCCTTGATCTCGTTCCTCGGGTCTCACCCGGATGTCGACGTCACGGTGTCCGAGTGCCGCACCCCGCAGACGATTCGGATGCTCGCCGCCGGAGAGGCTGACTTGGGGATCGTCCTCGATGACGAAGCCGGCGACAGCGGCCTGCATATGGAGCCCCTCGGCGACGATTCCCTGGTCGTGATCGGCCAGGCCGGAGGGATCCTCGCGGGACGGACCGCCCTGACCTACCGCGAGGTCGCTGAGCACCCTCTCGTCGGCCTCGACGCCGGCTCCTCGCTGCGCCGCTGGATCGAGAAACACCTGGGGGACCACGCTCCAGTGGTGCGTCACCGCACCACTGTCGCCGATCTGAATGTCCTCGTCTCCCTGGCCGCCGCGGGCGTCGGGCTCGCTGTCGTCCCGGGTCGCGCCATCGATCCCCGCCAGCCCGTCGACGTGTGCGAACTGCGGGAGCCCTGGGCTCGCCGCCACCATCTACTGGCCTGGACGGTGAAGGACCACACTGGGTCGACGGCCACCGCGGCGCTTGCCGAACACCTGCGCCACGCGGCCGGGTCCGATCCGACCGCCCGCCACGCGCCCGAAGACCCCGTCAGCCAGCAGTTCTTTCACGACGGCTGATCGAACACCGAAGGGTATAAGTCTTCCTTGTCCTGTCAGAGCTGGATGGACTTCGTCTCAAGGAACTCGGCCAGGCCGTGCCGCCCCATCTCCCGACCGATGCCGGACCGCTTGTAGCCGCCGAACGGAGCGAGCGGATTGAAAGCGCCGCCGTTGACGTCGATCTGCCCGGTACGGACCTGACGCGCGAAGGCAAGCGCGCGATCCTGGTCCGCGGACCAGGATCGCGCTGTGCAGACCGAACGCGGAGTTGTTCGCGATCGCCAGTGCCTCGTCCTCGCCGTCGAACGGGATGACCGACAGGACGGGACCGAAGATCTCCTCCTGGGCGATCACCGAGTCCGGATCGACTCCGCCGAACACGGTCGGCCGCACGAAGTAGCCGCGCTCGAAGCCGTCAGGCGCCGTGTTACCGCCAGCCACCAAGCGAGCGCCGCCTTCGATGCCTTGCCTGATGAATCCGTGCACCCGGTCGCGCTGGGCAGCGGACACCAGCGGCCCGAGCTTGGTTTTCGGATCGAGTGGATCGACCTGGCCCCCATCCCGGTCACGGCCACGGGACCGGACCTCGACGCGCTCGATCAGCTGTGCCGCGTCCGGCCCGTCCGCGCGATCTACATGATCCCCGCGGCCCTCACGATCAAGGCACCGCCTACCAGCACCGCCTTCAACCAGCACGCCGACCAGGCATTCCGGCTTCGCGAACTGGACGAACTGCTCGGCGGTTCAGCGCTGCGGTAGTCGGTGGTGTGCAGGTGCTCACCCTCGAAGTCCCCGCATGCCAGGATAGTGCGGAACGTATGAGCGCCACCACGGTGCCGGTCGCACTGATCACGGTCCTGGCCTGCCAAACGCCCTGATCGGTCTCCACGATCACGTGAGCGTCGCCCCGCCGTACGGCCTGAACCACCACCGAACGCAGGACTGGCAGCTCGTAGCGCCGCTCGTAGTCGGCCAGACGGGCGACGACCTCGGCGGCGCTCGGGTAGCAGCCGTCCGGCGGAATGGGCATCATGCGGCAGGGCAGCGAGCTGCACCGGGCGGGCGAAAACAGGCGCAGGATGTCCCAGGCGGACGGCCGTCATACGGAAAGCAGTTCCAGCTCGACGCGTTCCGGAGCAGGCTCGGTGAGCGGGGTGAACAGGGCGCCGAGCTTTTTCACCACCTCGGGGATGATGCGGTAGTAGACCCAGGTGCCGCGGCGTTCGCCGTCGATCAGCCCGGCGGTGCGCAGCACCTTGAGATGGTGGGAGATCGTGGGGGCGGTCAGGTCGAACACGCCGGTCAGGTCGCACACGCACGCCTCGCCGCCGGTATGGGAGCCGATCATCGACAGCAGGCGCAGGCGTACCGGGTCGGCGACCGCCTTGAGCAGCGTGGCCAGCTCGGCGGCGTCGTTCTCGGAGAGCGGCTCGCGGGCGATGGGCGCGCAGCACTGGGTGGTGGCGGGGGCGGCCATGACGCGACTCCTTAATTCGATGTCGGTCTAAATTTTAGGCGGTGGTAGGCGAGCAGCGCGAACGCCGCCGTCGCGCACGCGGACAGGCGGGTCTGCAGGCCGGTGGTGATCAGCCGGCCGGTCACCGACGGCACGCCCAGCAGCCCGGCCAGGGTAGCGGCCAGGACGGGCGGTGTCCGATAACCTGCCGGTCACAGTGCGACGGCGCACGACGAATGCGTGCAGCAGGTCGCCGCCACGCCGTAGACCAGGGCGAGGATCACCAGCGCGGTGCGCCAGCCGTACCGGTCGACCTCTCCGCCCTCGACCAGGCCAGCACCGCTGCGGCGCCCAGCAACGACCCCGCCGTCGTCAACGCGCGCCCGCCGCGGGCGTCCAGCCACCGGCCGATCAGCGGCGCGCACAGGGCCGCGATCAGGATGGACAGGGTGAGGGCGGCGGCGATCTGGGTGTTGGTGGCGTGCAGGTCGCGCGCCATCGGGGCGAGGAAGACGGAGAATGCGTAGTAGAGCACGCCGTAGCCGATGGTCTGGGTGACGGCCAGCGCGGCCACCACCCGCCAGCCCTGCTGGTTGCGCGACGGAGCGCCGCCCCCGATGGCGGGAACGGCGCTGTCGGCTGTGGTGCTCACGCGCGCTCGCTGGAGCAGGAGATGAGCCTTCGCCCGCTGGCGGTCGTCACCCATGCGCCATCTGCGGTTTCGGTGATGAAGCCTTGGGCTTGCAGACGCCAGGTGAGCGTGCCCGCCATGCGGGCGATCGCCCTGGCGAAGCCGGGGTTGCTGCTCGGCCGCCGGGCCCGGAGCAGCCGGCGGCCCAGCCGCTCGGTCTCCAGCCGGCCGTGGTCACAGATGAGGCGCAGCGCCTCCTTCTGAGCGGCGGTGGGGTATCCGTCGGACATCGTCCAGTGTTCTCTTCAGCCGCAGCAGCCGCCGCCGGACTCCGCCGAGGCGGTGGCGCCGACCGTAGCGAGCGGAAGCGGGGCGGACAGCAGCCCGCCGCTGACGCCGGTGGCCAGGCCGACGCGCTGCTCCTGGGCTTCGGCGAGGTTGGAGGAGCACACGCCGGTCTCGGGCAGGTCGAGCTGGACGTCGCGGGCGGCCTGCCAGTCTCCGGCCAAGGCGGCGACCACGGAGCGGACCTGCTCATATCCGGTGGCCATGAGGAACGTGGGGGCGCGGCCGTAGCTCTTGACGCCGACCGCGTAGTAGCCGGGCTCGGGGTGGGCGAGCTCGTCCACGCCGTGCGGCGGGACGGTGCCGCAGGAGTGCTGGTTGGGGTCGATCAGCGGTGCCATCTGACGGGTGGAGCCGAGCACCGGGTCGAGGTCGAGACGCAGTTCGGAGGCGATGGAGTGGTCGGGGCGGTAGCCGGTCGCGCTGATGATGCGATCCGCCGTCACGCTCTGCCCGTGTCCGGACGGGTCACGGCTGACCACCTCGACGCCTTCCGCTGTGGCGTTCACGCGATGGGTGAAGAAGCCGGTCAGCAGTGTGATGCGGCCGGATTCGACGTGGGCGCGCAGCCGCGTGCCCAGCGCCCCACGGGCCGGGAGTGCGTCGGCGTCGCCGCCGCCATAGGTGCGTGCCGCGCTGCCGCCGCGGATCGCCCAGGTGATCGGCGTGTCCGGCAGCTCGGCCAGGGCCAGCAGGGTGGTGGCGGCCGAGTGCCCGGCCCCGACCACCAGCGTGTGCTTGCCCTCGTAGCGGTCGCGGTCGGCGCCGAGCACGTCGGGCAGGGCGTGGTCGACGAACACCGCACCCTCGCCATGCGCCTGCAGGCCGCTCGCGCCCAGCACGTTCGGACTGGTGTAGGTACCGGATGCGTCGATGATCGCCCGGGCCTGCAGCTCGCTGCCGTCGTCCAGGCGGACCAGGAACGGCACCTCGTCGCGGCCTGCCGTGCGGACCCGGTCGTAGCCGAGGCGGCTGATCGCGGTGACCTTCGCGCCGAGGCGCACCTTGTCGCGGAACAGCTTGGCCAATGGGGCGAGGTAGTCATCGATGAGCTCGGCGCCGGTGGGCAGCCACTCGCCGTCCGGCGCGGTCCAGCCGTCGGCCTCAAGCTGGCGGCGGGCGGCGGCGTCGATGTTGTACTTCCACGGGCTGAACACGCGCACGTGTCCCCACTGCGCGACCGAGGCGGCGATCCGGTCGCTGGCCTCCACCACCAGGAAGTCGATGCCGCGCTCGGCCAGGTGCGCGGCGGCGGCCAGGCCGACCGGCCCGGCGCCGATCACGACGACCGGCAGCGCGCCGGTCTGCCCGGGGGTGGTCTGCTGAGGGGTGGTGAACTGCTTGATCTCGATGGCGGTGGTGCCACAGCAACTGTCACTCATGACTGCTCTCCATGCAGTGGGGTGGGTCAGCGGTACGACAGGCAGAAGGTACGGGCGCGCTCGACGGCGGCACCGGCGCGGCAGGTGGTGTCGCCCACCTGAGCGGCCTTCTCGTCGAAGGTGACGTCCGAGGCGGGCGAAGCGGTCCGGCGCAGGCGGGGGCGCATCGCGCACCTGCTGAATAGAAGTTCATCTAAGCAGGGGCCATCATGCGCCACTGCTTAGAGATTTGTCAAATTAGCTGAATGGCAGGTCAGAGGCCGACCTGGGCGGAGGCGTCCCGCACGTGAGCGGCCAGCGGGCCGACGACGTAGGCGGCATCCCGGCTCACGCCGCGGAGCGTGTTGGAGGCGAACGAGCGCTGGAACTCCAGCCCCAGATAGACCAGCCCGGGCAGCACGGTGGAGGCGCCGCCCTGGTGCAAGGGCAGACCCTCGGGGGTGAGGACGCCGAGCGGGCGCAGGTAGTCCAGGCTCGGCAGGTAGCCGGTGGCCAGCAGGACGACGTCCACCGGTTCGCGTTCATCGCCAGGCCAGACGACGGTGTCGCCGTCGAAGCCGGTGAACATCTCCCGACGCTGCAGCCGGCCGGACTCGAGCGCGGCGCGGTAGTCGCCGGTGTCCATCACCAGCGTCTGCTGCACGCTGTGGATCAGCCATTCGGGCGGCAGGTCGTCGAAGCCGCTGCTGGTCAGCCAGTGGTGCACGTCGTGGCCCTCGCGCCGCTGCGGCAGGAATGCCAGCGGCCGGCGCGAAGCGATGCTCACTTGCGCGACCTCGCTCAGCTCGTACGCCACCTGGACGGCCGAGTTGCCGCCGCCCACCACCACGACGCGCAGCCCGGCCAGGTCCTTGGGGTCGCGGTAGTCGGCAACGTGCAGCACCTGGCCGGTGAAGCTCTCCTGGCCCGGCCAGGCCGGGCGGACCGGACGGGAGAAGGAGCCGCTGGCGGCCACCACGCCACCGGCCCTCACCTCCTGGCCGTCGGTGGTGCGCACGACGAACGCCCGGCCATCGCGCTCCACCGCCTGCACCGGCGTGCTGGTACGGATCTCCACGTCCAGACTGGCGGCGTATCTGTGCAGGTAGTCGGTGACCTCTTCACGGCGGGGATAGTGGTCGGGATCGCCGGGGAAGTCCAGGCCGGGCATGGCGCTGAAGCGGGCCGGCGAGAACAGGGTGAGGCTGTTGTAGTAGCCGGGCCAGGAGCCGGCCGGCTGGCCACCGGCCTCCAGGATGAGCGGGGTCAGACCGGCATCGCGGACAGCGCGGGCGGCGGCCAGGCCGGACTGGCCGGCCCCCACGATGACGACGGGATCAGGGGATCTGGTCATGGCCGGACCATATATCTCTGTTTTCAGATATGTCAAAGCACGGATATGGTGGTGGGATGAGCCCGCAGGAGGTGGTGATGGCCCAGCAGGCGGCCGGCGCCGAAGCCGCGACGGACAGCGATCAGTGCTGCCCGGCCGACCCGCCGCCGGAGGCGACCGCCGAGATCAGCCCGGCCGTGCACGCCTTCCTCAAGGCCCTGGCCAACCCGGCCCGCCAGCGCATCATGCTGCTGTTCGCCCGCGGCGCCGAACTGTCGGTCAACCAGGTCGCCGAGCTGGCCCAGATCGGCCAGCCCCGCGCCTCCGAGCAACTCGCCGAGCTCAAACGCGGCGGCATCCTGACCTCCCGCAAACAGGGCAAGGTCGTGCTGTATCGCGCGGACAAGCAACGCGTCGTCCAAGCACTCGCCGACCTGCAGGACTACCTGAAATTCTGCTGCTGACCCCCGCCGCTGACGGCGAGCTCACCTGGCCGGGCGGGCATGTCATGGAAGGGGCGCAGCGGGGAGCCGACGTCGGCGCGGGTGAAGGCGTAGCGGCCCAGGAAGTCGATGGGCTCGTACGGGATCGGCGACAGCCGCGCGCACGTCTCGTCGGTGACCGGGAAGCCTTGGGCGCGCAACTGCTGGACGGCGGCGTCGATGTACAGGCTGTTCCACAGCGATGACCGCGTTCAACGCCAATCCCAGGCTGCCCAGCTGATCCTCCATGCCCTCGCGGTAGCGCTGGCGCAGCTGGCCCCGGTTGCCGAAAGCGATCTTCCGAGCGAGCCGGTGCCGGGGCCTCCTTTGGCGTCTGCGGGGATGCGGCCGTTCGAACCGTGCCATGACGCGCCGCACAGAGCTCAGCCTGAGGCGCCCTCTCTGTCAGACTTCTGTGACACGTGGGACGTACGAGTCTTTTTACTGCGAAGCAGGGCGAGACGGGACGATTAAGACAGTGACGATGGCCCTTGCCGACCAGGCCGCCATCACGGGGCCGGATGGGCGGGTGACCGATGAGCAGCCGGCCGGCCCAAGCGGCGGACGTTCACCAAGGCCTACACGGCGCGAATCCTCGCGGCTTTCGACGCGCTGCCCGAGGGCAGCCCCGAGCGGGGTGCCCTGTTGCGCAAGGAACGGCTGTATCACTCCTGCATCGAGCACTGGAGAAAGCAGACCGAGAACGGAACCCTGGCCGCCTCGACCGGCAAGCCGAAAGGAGACACCGAATCTGAGGAACTGGCCCGGCTGCGGGCGGAGAACAAGAAGCTCAAAGCCGACGCTGTCAAGCTGGCCTCCGCAACGAGAAACTGGCGGGCGAGCTGGGCAAGTCCAAAACCGCGTTGGATATCGCGGGAAAAGCATTCGCGCTGCTTCAGGACATCTCAAGCGGCGCGGACACCGACGAGAGTTGAACCGGGTCCTGGATAAGTATTTTTCCGGCCATGGAGTAATCGGTCGGCATGGTCAGGGCATGTGAGTATTCGGGAGATCCCGGGCCACGGTGTACCGGGCACCGCATCCGCGTCTGCCCGTTCAAGGACCAAGTCGGCTGTTTCACCACCCGGCCGACTTACGCGCGTAACACCTGATCCAGGCGGGGCGAGCGGGCGGACAGCGAGGTGATGGCCTCGCGAATGTAACGCCAGGCGGTGGCCCACCCGCGTTCCGCAGATGTGTAGCGAGAAAGGCACACAGATCTGCGGTCTGAGCTGCGGAAACGCTTGCGGGCACGCTGATGCGGCGTGTCACTAGGCGTGAGTGTTGTGCCTGGTCAGGCGTCTGCG
>NZ_SMKP01000102.1:0-35953 GCF_004349015.1 Nonomuraea diastatica | reverse complement strand
CTTCGACCTGGCTGACACCATCATCATCGTCCGTAACCTCATCCGCCGCGCATGGATCACTCACCGCTGGGAGACACGTCCCCCTCGACCCCGATGATCCTCACCAATCCGCGCGACCTCTAAGGCTGAATTATCCGCTGAGAGTGGCGAGAATCTCAGCGGATAACGACGCCGCCGGGCCAGTGGAGGCCGGGGCCGAAACTCAGCGGATAATAGGGAGCGGTCATCGATGACGGATCCAGACCGGCGCCGGACCGGGCAGCCCGAGGTGGACGCGCTCCTGGACCAGACCGATGCCGCGCATCAAGCTGCTGCGCGCCCTGATGGGATTGGAGGTACGGGAGGACCCGAATGGCGCCGGCCAACACACCGGTCGGCTCATTCTGCCGCGAGGGTTCGACGCCACGCGCATCACCGAGCTGATCATTCCGGCGGCCGACGATGGCTGGAGCGGCCACCGCGACGCGGGCATCCTACCCACCGGACACGCGCTGACCGCCAGCGTGGAGCGGTGAAGTGAGCGCCCATCCCCGCAACGTCATCCTGCTCCGACCGGCAGGGGACGTCGGCCAAGCCGCCCGCGAGGCCTTGACCGCGGTGCACCGTCACCTCGATCGATGCAAGCTCAAGCTGTCGGCGAACACGGTCAAGGCCTACAAGCGGCAGGCCGCCGCCTACGTGAGGTGGCTGGCCGGCCCCGGCCGAGCACGAGGACGCCTTCGCCGACGTCGTCGGCGCCGAGGCCGCGGTCACCGCCTGGCGCCGGAGCCGGATGAACGGCCGGGCCGCGCCCAACACCATCACCCAGGGGATCGCCGCACTCGAAACCGCATTTCCGCCTGGCTCGACATCCGCGGCCGCCAACCCGGCCCGCTGTGGACTGGCCAGCGCGGAGCCCTGACCATCTCCGGGATCGTCCAGGTCGTGGCGGCCGTCGGCGCCGACGCCAAGCTCCCCGGCCTCCGCCCCCATCGGCTCCGCCATACCTACGCCACCCGGCTGCGCGAAGGCGGTGCCGACGTCGCTCAAGTCCAGGCCCTCCTCGGCCACGCCTCCCTCGACACCTCGCCTCGGTATTTCCGCGCCGGCACAGCCGAGCAAGCTGCCGTCGTCGACCGCGTCCTCGACTAGCACTTCACGTAATTCTCTCGGCCTCCCCGCAGCGGGGATCAAAAGAACCGTGGAACGCGAGACCTCACAGGTCAGACCTTAATCCGTTGAATTTCCGCCGTTTGCTACGTACGGAGACCCCGACGCTGGCGGGCGTGTTGAGCGACTCGGGTGAGGTGGGCGTCGTCGGGCCGGGGGTCCGTACGGTCCCTGGCTGGGCACACTCTCGGGCCGTTCGGTGGGTTCATGTGGGACAGCGACTCAAGCGACCGACAGTGGGAGTTGTGACGCCGATCTGACACCGATCCGACGCTGGCGGGCGTGTTGAGCGACTCGGGTGAGGTGGGCGTCATCGGGCCTGGGGTCCGTACGGTCCCTGGCTGGGCACACTCTCGGGTCGTTCGGTGGGTTCATGTGGGACAGCGACTCAAGCGACCGACAGTGGGAGTTGTGACGCCGATCTGACACCGATCCGACGCTGTGAGAGTGGGGTGTCCCGGGTTGAGTAGAGGTGGATCACCGGATTCTTGTGCCACTTGATGAGAGGAGAGTGGCATGGGACGACGGTCAACCCACCGGAGTTCGGCACATGTACTCGCCCTGCTGGAGGCCGGCCGTATGGCCACCGACCTGCTCGTGTTGGACATCAGCGCCCAGACGAAGTCATTGCGGTGATGGTCGGCGAAGCCATCCCGGTCGAGGTCGCCGCTCACCGGCCTGCTGCGGGCGGTCGATCTGCGCCGGGTGCTGTCGAGGTCAGCGGGCAGCGACCCACCGGTAGCCGGTCGCGGGGCTGTCCGCATCCAGCCCTCCTGCGCGTCCCCGTAGTTCGTGCACCACCGTCTGGGGGTTGAGCCATGCGCCGGCGCCGCTACCCGTCCGACACCACCGCCGCCGAATGGGCGCTCCTCGAGCCGTTGCTGCCCACACCGGCCTGCCGCCCCAAACGCGGCGGCCGTCCCGAAGCCCATTCCCGCCGGGAGATCGTGGACGCGATCCGCTACATCGTCGACAACGGCTGCACGTGGCGCGCCCTTCCTGTCGGAGGGCTCGACAGGCTCGATCAGGTGCTGCTGCATCAGCGCCCGCAGCGCATTTGGTGGTTCCTGCGTGACGTGACCGAGGAAGAACTGGAGCAGATGGAGCAGTACCGGCAGATGTAGGCTCACGGCCCCGCCCTCCCCTGCCGGGCAATGGGCAGGTCTGCGCTACCCGGCGATTCCCGGTAATAAAAGCTCGATGAGTTTCCCAGCGTCACTAATAGCCGCGCTAGTAGTGTGGCCACCATGCAAGCTACCATCACGAGTATGGCTACGACTAAGAACGGTTCCTACAGCCTGAGCGACATCGCCCACGCCTTCATCGAGGCCGGCGCCGAGAACGACCGGCTGAGCAAGTCGGCCTGGGTCGAGAAGGCCGTCATCTACTACGCCATCGCCACGGGCGCGCCGGCCGAGACGGACGAGGCGTTCGCCGAAGCGCTCGCCGACGAGCACGAAGCCGCCGCAGCTGACGACGAATTCCGGGAGCGGGGCGCCGCGTGATCCCGCTCACCTCGGGCGGGATCTATCTCTACAGCCCGAAGGGCATCGACCGCGAACGGCTAATGCTCGTCACCTCCGCGGCCGCCGTGCTGGAGTCCCGCCGCCGGTTCATCATCGGCCTGACGGTCATGTCCTCCCACGACGGGGACACGCTGACGGTGCCGATCACCGTGAACGGCGCCCGCCGCTACGTCAACTGCACCCAGCCCATGCGACTGATCCGCGACTGGTTCCTGGAGCACCACGACACAGTCTCCCACCAGGAACTGGAGGCCGTGCGGGCCTACCGCCGCCTCTCAGAGGACCTTTAACGACCGCGAGGCGCTGGGAGCGTCCAGGAGCGACCTGTGTCGCTCCTGGACCCGGCCCCCCATTCAGAACCCCGAGTCCGTCCGCCAGCGTTCGCTACAGAGAGATCATTAGCGAAGATCGCGAGACGGTCGGCATGGCCGTAGGCCCAGGCGCTTACCGGAAGGTAAGGCCGCTTCTAAGGGACACTGTGTCCCTCTCCGACACGGGGTCACGCCCGCGTAGCGTGGCCTCGTTCTCGTTTAAGCGGAGGGCCTCCGAACTCGCCATTACAACATCGGAGATGATCTGGTCTAGCGTTGATCATGACGAAGGGGCCCAGGCCGTTGGCGCGGCCGAGCCCCACGTCACAGTCAATGCCGACCTCCGGGAAGGAGGCCCGACATGCTGAACGCCTGTACTTTGCAACTCCAGGCCATCTACGCGCGTGGGGTGCCACAACGACGGCACAGCCTTCCGGGGGCGGCGCAACCCCTAGTAGTGGAGAACCATTGCTGCACCTCGTGTCGCCTGAGCAGGCGCCGAACCCTCCTGAGCCCACACCTTGCTGACCGGCCCGAACACCACCGCCTATAGAAACGCCCTCCCGGCGGCCGCAACCATGTCAGCCCAGCTCAGAACCTTGATTTGCATCTCTAGCCCACTGAACTACGCGGAACATGGGCCGCACACAGCAGATGCGCACCACTGCGTCGGGCCTCGTTCCAGGCGGGGAAGCTGTAAAAGCCGCGGTCAGCGGTCAGCAGCATCTCCTCGGTCAACCGCTGATAGAGGGAGAAGGCGAGGGTCTGCTCGCCGGCCCAGCAGCCCGCCACGTTGGCGGCCACGATGGCGTGGCTCGCGCACTCGCTGATGGCCACCACCCGGGCCTGCGGAAAGACGGTCTCGTACCCGCCCGCGCTGTCGCGGCCGAACTCGGCGGCGTTCGCCTCGGTGTCGGGAAGCTCCACGACGAACCCGTCGATCGCCATCACCCGCCGGCCGTGCAGCCACGCGCCCGGCGTCGACTCGGTCGCCGCAGGCCGGGGGACCTGCTGGAACACCTCCTTGACCGGCTCAGATCCCAGCTGCTGACGGGCTTGGTTGATCGCCCCGCCGGTCGGCGCCTGCCAGTGCGCCCCTGGCACCAGGGCCAGCACGCCCGCCAGCTTCTTGGCGACCTCCTCGTAGTCGTCGTCCGGGTGGAGGCACAGCGCAATACGACCACGTGCGCGGGCAGCTTACGAATGCGACGCTCCCGGCATCCTTGCGTGGCTATGGCCGCGTCCAGGACCTGCGAGGGATCAGCGATGTCAGCGCGCCGACCGCAATCGAATCCGTCAACCGCCCCGAACCACCCGCCGGGTCACCCGACAAGATCACCGGGCGAGGCTACCAGCAAGATCGCTACCTAAACGGCATTGGGACCGGACTCACCCTCGATACCCCAGCAGAACCATGACCGACCCTACGGATTCAACCTGTGTACTCTTACTCCGCTACCTGGCGGCTGGGGACACCGTCCGCGTCCGACAAGCCGTAAACGTCCGAAAAATGTCCGAGTATTGTCCTGTACTCCAGCTCTGGTCGCGATTAGGCTACAAACATGCAATCGTCGGCTAATCTACTCGTCACGTACTGGCTTTTATCTCGCAAAGAAAATCGAACAACCTGGCCGACGGTTAGGTAAATTATGTCCGATGCTGATTTGTTGCCAGAAGAGTTGAGTGCACGATGCCTCTCGACGGCCCGAACTATTATGACGCGTCTCACCGACAAGGCCAGAATCGATGAGGCCGTCGTGGTGGCGCGCCGCGAAACGGATCTCGACATCTGGTCGGATGGGGTATCGATATACGGTGGCGCCACAGGCATGGCGATGGCGTTCTCTCATGGATCGCGCGTATTCCGGCAGGACGCCGCCGAATGGCGAATGCACGCCGGGAGTTGGCTACGCCATGCGGTAGCCACTACACAACACACGCCGATCGACGCGATAGGACTGTCGAATGGCATCGCTGGACTGGCGATGGTCATCAGTCATCTGGCCGCCGACGACAGCCGATATGTACACACTCTCGATTCTCTTCGGGACAAGCTCGTCCAACAGGTAAACGGCCTGACGAAGTGGCCGGTCGGCGAACTCTATTGGGGTCGCTACGATGTCATATCCGGACGTTCTGGAATACTCGGCTGTCTCCTTTCGGAAATAGACAAGTATCCTACTGCGCGGCAATGTGTGCAGGCTCTTGTGGATGACCTCCTCGACCTGTGTTCGATAGGGAACAGGGATCCCTGGCAGGGCTGGCGTATTCCTCGCGACAAGTACCCGCCCCGGGATCGGTCTCCTGACCGTTATCTCTACGGCTACGTCGATCTCGGACTGGCACACGGGATACCTGGCCCGATGGCGGCGTTGAGCCACGCATGGACAGCTGGACATCGTGATCAGCGGGTCGAGTGCGCGATACGAGTATTGGCCACCATGTTGATCGAAGTTGCGCAGGAGGACCAATGGGGGCTGGTCTGGCCGCGTTTCATGCCTTTCGACGATTCGGGAGCCATCGCCCCGCAGAAGGCGCCTATCGCGGGAGCTGCCTACTGTTACGGCGGCCCGGGGATCTGCTCTGCGTTGCTCGATGCGGCTGAGGCGCTCGAGGATTCGTCCCTGCGAATCGTCGCCGTGAAAGGGGTCGAGGCGATGCTCCTACGCGTTCAGGACGGGGGTATGCCGCTGTCCCCCGGCCTGTGTCACGGGATAGCCGGATTGCTTCTGATCTGCCGCAAGTTTGCGTTACGCACCGACTCCGAGGCGGTGAGGGCTGGAGTTGTCATGCTTGCTGAGGAGCTCCTGCGCTGGTGTGATCTTCGCTCGCCGTTTGTCGCGAGAGACTACCGACCCTTCCAAGTCGTGGGCACGGCAGTCGGCGGGCAACGCGGGCTATTTCATGACAGTCCGGGTCTCTTGGAGGGGGCCGCAGGTGTGGCACTTGCCCTGATGTCGGTCGCGTCGCCCGTAGACCCGCAGTGGGCCCGGGCCCTACTGGTCGAGTGATCATGGTAGAGCCGAACAACAAGAGACAACCCGACACAGGGCCAGGCAGCGGGTCGCTATACGTAGCGGCGGACTTCTTCGTGCTGCGAGCTCCAATCCTGCCTGCCGATACGCTGGATGCCCTCGCAGAAGGTAGCGACTCGCTTCCTACTGAGACATCCGAGGCATGGCTAGCGAACCGGCGTGCAGAAGGACGCCGCAGATTGCGGCCTCTCACGCAATCCCTTCGGGTCCGGCAGGCGATTCACGTAGCGAGCCCCAGCGTCAGCGCCTCCCTGCGAGAAATGGGACGCGAAGTCGCCGATGGGGCCCGACCAGGCTCAGCTTTTCTGCGCTACTTGACGCGCATGTCAACGCGTGCCACACCACATGGCTTGTTCGCCGGGGTCGCGCAGGGGACCTTCGCCTCCGAGGCGAAGGCGGCGCTAGAGGAAGATCCAGTCAAGCTGACGCGCACGCGGCCCGACATGGGCTGGCTGCGCGCGGTGATGCGGGAGATCGAAGCCGAGGAGGAGTCACGTGAGCTGCTGCCCGTGTGTGTGAACGACCTCGCGTATGAGGCCGGCGGACGTCTGATCCTCTTCCGGCCCGACAGTACACCTGGTCACGCTGGAGACAGAGCGGAGATCAGGTTGACCCGGGCGGTCGTGGTCGCGCTGAGATTGGCCGCTCGCAACCTTACATACGGACAGTTGCTGGCCGGCGTCGCCGCCGAATTCCCCAAGGTAAGCAGGCAGAAGATCAGGAATCTGATCGACCAACTGTGGGACTCAGGCGTGATCTTGTGTGCTTTGCAACCTCGACGAACCTCTCCTCGGCCGGACCAATCTCTTGTAGAGCAGCTCGACAAACACAGCGTCAGATCGGAAGCCGTGAAGGGGCTGGCCGACGTGAGCAGACTCCTCGCCGAGGTCGATGCTCGCCCGGGTGCTGTGGATACCGCAGTACTCGACAAGCTGGTCGCGTCCCAGCGCGCCTTGACACCAGGGCACGTGGGCCAGACCTACCGTCTGGACACGGCGCTCGCCGCCGAGGTCGAACTCCCACAGGACATTGCAACGGAGGCGGCAGCGGCGGCGGAGATACTGATGAGGCTCGGTTGTGTGTCACCACGCCCCGTCCACATCGTGAACTACCATCACAGGTTCGTCGAAGCCTACGGCATGGACTCCGAACTCCCACTGCTCGACGTGCTGCGATCTGAGACCGGCATCGGACCACCCAGCACCTATGAACTGCCGCCGCGCCACCTACCGCTGCCATGGTCGCATGAGGACACGACGATGTCGGCCAAGCGGGATCGCGCCTTGACAGAACTGGTTGCCCACTCATCCCGGCATGAACTCACCGAGGTGGAGTTGACTGACGACTGGTTCGCTGGTCTCACTGTATGGAGTCCCGATGACCCTCGATGTGCGCCCAGAACGTCTCTCGACCTGTACCTCCATATCGCCGCCCACAGCGTTGATGCAATCAACGACGGTCAGTGGAGAATCGTTCTGGGTACGTTCGGCTACAACGGCGGGCTGCACAGCGTCGGCAGGTTCTTCGACCTACTCGACGACAGCATCATCCCAAAAATGCGCTCACATCTACGGGAAGAAGAGCGCCTGCAGCCGGACGCCATGTTCGCCGAACTCAACTATGCGGCGCCTGACTGGTTTGGTTTCAACGTCTCGATTCATCCTGATGTACGTAAGTACGAGGTTTCGGTAAACGCGCCACCCAACCTAGCACCGGATCGCCAGATCTCCCTCGAAGACATCCTGCTCGGGGCAAACTCCACCAATTTCTACCTGCGTTCGGCAAGCCGCGGGAAACGGCTCGTCGTGAGTCAGGCGCATGCACTGTCTTCTATGTTCGCGCCAAACGAATGCCGTGCCTTGCTGGAGTTTTCCGGAGATGGATTCACAGCCACGACCAGATTTGACTGGGGGGTGCTGAGCGACGCGCCAGCCCTCCCTCGGCTCACAAGAGGCAGAATTGTCGTTAGTCCGGCACGCTGGACAATTTCGAAGAGGACTTTCGCAAGCTCTTATGCCTCGCTGGACGAGTTCTTCCATGCGTGTCAAGAATGGCGGGTCCGATGGCGGGTCCCACGTCATGTCTATCTCACCGACTTCGACAACCGCCTCCTGCTGGACCTCGAACATCCGCTCGGCGTGGACGAATTACTTCGTGTAGTCAGACGCTGTGAACGGCAAGCATGGCAGCGCAATCTCACTGTTGATGAGATGCTCCCAGATGCGGACGGGCTCTGGCTTCGGGACCGTGCGGGACGTCGCTATCACTCCGAACTCACGGTGCCATTACGGCTTGGCGAACCACACAAGGACCTGTCCGATGATCGCAGCAGACTACCGGAGTCGTCACAAGGCGTGACGCGCCGCTGGATGCCAGGAGGCGAATGGGTTCACCTCAAGCTGTACTCAGCTCTGGAACTACACGACGCCATCATCGGCGGACCACTCCTGTCCCTCCTGTCCGAACTTAAGGGCACGGGGTTGGCCGAGCAATGGTTCTATATTCGCTACGCCGACCCGCTCGCGCACTTACGGCTGCGATTTCGGGTTGCCGCTGCGGACCGTGCCGGCGAACTCCTGCTGCACTGCGCCGCCTGGGGCCGCCGACTGGTCGAGGAGAAGTGGGCCAACGATCTGACATTCGCGAGCTACGACCGAGAGGTGGAAAGGTACGGCGGTTCACATGCCATCGAATCCTTGGAGAACGTCTTCTTCCGCAACAGCGAGGTCTCCGCCGAGTTGGTACGACTTGCCCACACACGGCCCAGCGAGTTCGACATGGAAATCCTGTGTGTCGCGGCTATGCAGAATCTCCTTGACGCCTGGGGAAGGCCGCCGTCGTCCGACCGCAGATCGGCGCAGGCGCTATCACGGCTGTCGGATGCGAACAGGAAGCGGTTCCGGCAACTCCGGCCGTTGCTATGCGAAGTATTGGCGCCAGGTGAATCTCGTCCAGATCCACGTTCGGCTGCCTATAAGACGGAACTGGGCCCGATCTTTTCTTTGCAGTACCCAGAAGTCCAGATGGCCGCTAAATCGGTGCGACGCCTCGCGGAATGTGGCCTGCTCGCCGGGAGTGAGGATCGTATCGTCGAGAGCCTGATCCACATGCAGGCTAATCGACTTCTGGGAGCCGATGGAGAGCGAGAGCGCAATTGCTTCGGTCTCTGGGGAATGGCGCAGCGAGCCATCCGCGGCCGTCCAGCGAAGCGGAGTCAACCGTGAAACGGAGCGCGAGCAAACTCCAACAAAGAGGATCCGAACAACCTCATAAAGAAAACTACAGGAGAGGCGGCAGAGTGAGCACGCAATCACCAGTTTCGACACTGACCGATGAAGACATCTTCGACCTGGACATTCGAATCTCCGCGATCACCAGCAACATCGATATCACCGCTGGCGTGACCGGCTATGTCACCTGCTGCAACGGCCCCACTAAATCCCAATCTACGTGCGGTTGCGCTCCGGGAGAGACAGTAAGCGTCAGATGCGTTAGCAGCCCTTGTTTCGGCTGCTGAATTACGCAAGTCGCTGGCTCTGGACGCTGGTCGTCCAGAGCCAGCGCGTCGTTGCGCGTGGCGTGGAGGCGAGCGGATGAAGCGCACGAACCGGAGGGCACAAGCCACCACAGGCGATGAGCAAAAGTCAGCGTCGGAGAAGGAACTTTTCGGCGGTCGGCTGCTGTATCGGACCACCGAAGCCCACGATGCCTGGTTCAAACTCGGAGTCGTCCGGTCACTCGCGGCCCTACCGCTGCTTCTCCGTCTTGCGGTCGGCCTTGCATGGGAGGCCGACCGCAAGGCAGTCGTCGCAGTGGTAGCGGCCGAGCTTGGTGGCAGTATCGCCCGCGTGATCGGATTACTGGCCCTCAACGCGGCATTGACGGCACTACTCGCCGGGGGCGAGATGCCCGAGCGGCTCCGGGCTATGGTGCCGGCGGTGACGCTGGTGGTGATCGCATCCGCCGCCGCAGCGCTTAGCAACGCAGTATCCACCAGATTCAGCGGGCCGCTCGGCCCACGGGTGGAACGGCTCGTTCGTCAGAAATACCTGGAGCGCTCCTGCCGCGTGGAGATGGCCGCCATCGAGAATCACGATTTCCATCGGTTGCTCGAGAGCGCACGGTTTGGCGCTAGTTCCGCCAGTCGCATGATGGACCAATCCGTCCTCGTGCTCACGTCATTGTTATCCCTCATCGCGATGACCGGTGTACTTATCCATCTGCATTGGCTGCTGTCGGTGATGCTGGTGGTGATGGTTCTCCCCAGCGCATGGGCTGGGCTGACCACGGCTCGGCATCGCTACGAGTCCTACCAACGGTGGTTGCAGCACGACCGGGCCGCCGACCTGCTGTGTGATCTCCTTACCGACGCCGACGCCGCCGCTGAGATCCGCGTCCACGACGTTGGCCCCTTCCTCCTTGGTCATCACGCCTCTCTAGCGAAGGTCGCAGAGGCCGAACAAGACCGTCTGGCCAGAGTGAGTGCCAAACTACAGCTGACCGCAGCCGCCCTGACCGGATTGATGACAGTCGCCATCTGCGCCGTGCTGGCAGGTCTCTTATGGACCTCGGCACTCGCCCTGGCCGGCCTAGGCACCGCTGTGATCGCCATCCGACAGGGGGCCGGCACTCTCACCGGCCTGGTCAGCCAGGTCAATCTGCTGTACCGCGAATCCCTCCATGTGGCCGACCTGCGCCGATTGCTGCGAGAGTCAGCAAACCACCTGATCCCTGTCGGTGGTCACCGCCTGCCCGCCCCGGTATCTGAGATCCGACTGGAGAACATCACGTTCACCTACCCCGAGGTAGGTCAGAGCGGCCCGGCATTGCAAGACGTCAGCCTGGTCATCCCCACCGGTCAGATCGTCGCCCTAGTGGGGGAGAACGGCAGCGGCAAGTCCACTCTCGCCAAGCTCCTGTGCGGCCTCTACCTGCCCGATAGTGGCAGGATCGTCTGGGACGGGGTGGATGCCGCAGGAGCAGACCGAGCGCACCTCTTTAGGCGCTTCGGCCTGGTTCAGCAGGACCACGTGCGCTGGCCGCTCACAGCTCGAACCAACGTCATCATCTCACGCAGCGATATGCCAGTCAGCGAATCCCGACTGGCAGCGGCAGCAGAACGCGCTGGGGCCGACTTCATCAAGGACCTGCCGCATGGCTGGCAGACTTTGCTTACCCGCACGTTTCGGCGCGGTGTTCAGCTCTCCGGCGGTCAATGGCAACGGCTCGGCATCGCGCGAGCCCACTACCGCGACGCCGACATCCTCATTGTCGATGAACCCACCGCGGCTCTTGACGCCAAGGCTGAAGAACGCGTCTTCGAACAAATCCGCGCGCTGGCCGATTCCGGCCAGACCATCCTGTTGATCACTCATCGGATGTCCTCCGTCAGGCATGCGGACCTCATCCATGTCCTACATGAGGGCCGCCTCATCGAGAGCGGCAATCCAGAGCAACTTCTTGCTGATCCCACGGGTCATTATCGTGCGCTCTACGAAATTCAGGCCTCCCGCTATCGCGTGCCGATTACCTGAATCTCGGGGCCGAGTGTTCACCGGCGTGGCCGGAAGCGAGCCTTGAGCCCACGAGGCGTCAACAGAGCCCCAGGCACCTCCCGTGCCGCAGCGGAGTTGAGCACTTCGATGTCGTAGGCATCAGCGAGCCATGCGATCGCGAGGGTCAAGTGAGTGATGCTGAGCTGGTTGCCGAAGCAGTGGCGCGGCCCGGCCCCGAATGGAATATACGCGCGCCCAGCATACGGACGATCTTGTCCCAGCCAGCGTTCCGGCCGGAACTCATCCGGGTTGTCCCACCATCTGGGGTCTCGGTGGAGGTGATAGGCGCTAAACATGACCTGCTCGCCTCGGTGGAGGTCGAAACCGGACAGTGTGGTGTCCCTGTGGACCCACCGCCCCATGAGCCATGTCGGCGGGTAGACACGTAGCAACTCGTTGAGATAGGCCGTGGTGTAGGGAAGGTCCGAGGCCTCAAAGGATCGGCCGCGGCGTACCTCTCGGACGACTATTCCCTCAGCGCGGACCTTTTCCAGATGATCGGGGCGGAGTGCGAGCTGCCGAACCGCCCAAGCTACAGCCGCGCCTGGCTGCGAAGCACGAAGAACGACGTCCAGGAGCCGCACGACGACCGCGGTATCGAGAAAAGGGCCGTGGCATGCTACGAGTACGTCGAGGAGGTCAAGCGCCGGCCGATCAACGGGCAGGGCGAGCCGAGCCGCCACGTGACGTTCGAGGAGCGACATCGCCTGGCGTCTCGTCTTCTTGACCTGCAGGACAATTGGTAGCGGGAGCCAACTCGGCAAGCTAAGCGAACTGTTCATGAGTCGAAGGTTCGCGTTCGCGCTGGCGTCGTAGGCCTCGGCGATGCTGGTGACGTTCTCGCCCCTGCCTCCCAGGCATTGGTCGGCGAGTGCGAACGTGAAGAACTTCTTCATTGTTGGCAGAACCTCGACGGGCCGACCGCTGAAGCCGCGGATCAAGGTGTCTAGGACGTCGAGGAAGTCTGCGCCGCGTGTGGCGCAGACCGACCTGCTGACCCCTCTCCAACCCTTCCTGCGGGCGGCCATGATGGACTCGGTGATCCGTTCCTGCCCGTCACGTGTTGTCCGGATGCCCGAGAAAAGCCCTCCCTCGGTTCGGAAGTCGGTGTTAGTTCGTAAGAACACGTGGTGTATGAGTTCCGGGTGAGACACGACAACGGTGCTCGTGCTGAATCGGAACACGTCGCCAACTATTCGCTGACGTCGCGCGATGAACCCGAGCCGGTCGCACTCATAGTCGTATGTATCATCGGCGAGCAGGCGCTGGACCGAACCGGGCATTCCTTTCGGCGCAGCCATCCGCCGTTCCGCCCTTTCAATCGATCGCCGGATGGGCAGATCGGCTGAGCGCAGGAGCTTCCCGCGCTCAGCCGACCGCTTCTCGAAAGCCTAGTCAGCCGTGCCAGGAGTAACGACCACCCATCTTGCTCTTATTCAACCGCAGCATCGTGGCCACCCGGTAGGCAAGCTTCCTCGCCATAACCGCCTCCTTTCGTCATACTTGTGAAATAGTTTAGCTCATATAACTAATTTTGGTAGGACATCGATAGGACATTAATGGGACATCTGCCCTTGCGGGCAACAACCGGGGCCCGCATCCAAGATCGTGGTGCATGAGAATGAAGCCACTCTTCGATCTGGTGCTATTTAAGCAGCAATGCCCGTCTATTGACGTTTTCTCGCCGAAATCGATTCGAATACTAGGGATTTCCAGACAGGAACAGACACGTTCGGGCAGACATCCAGCTCCCGCCGCATCGAACCGGGCATGCGGTTCTCCCGCACCCGGCTCACCGACGCCGTTCACCGGCGGCATTCGGCCTGTCCCGCCAGGGCTTGCCCGCCCTGGGTGCAACGGTGATTCCATACAAGCTGATCAGCCCGAGGTCCGGCGGGCGGGGGTCGAGCAGTACCTGCCAGCCGAACGCCATCCGGCGAAGCCCTGGTCGGCGAAGACGTACCGGATCGGGGTGGTCAGGTAGGCCCCCAGCAGGGCGGTCTTGGCGCCGTCGCGGTCCTGCCAACTGGCCGCCAGCACTGTGACGGTGATGAGCAGGCCGGCGGTGTCGGTGATGATGAACCGCTTGCGACCGTTGACCTTCTTGCCTGCGTCGTAGCCGCGGCTGTCGCGGCCGGCGGTGTCGGCGCCCTTGACGCGTTGCGAGTCGATGATTCCCGCTGACGGCTCGTCCTGGCGACCAGCTTGGCGGCGGGCCTTGATGCGAAGCTCGGCCAGCAGTGCTTCGGTTACGCCAGCTTGTTCCCACTGCTGGAAGTACCAGTACACCGTATGCCAGGGCGGCAGGTCGGTGGGCAGGTACCGCCACGGGCAGCCCGAGCGCACCACGTACAGGATCGCGTTGACGGTCACGCGGCGCGGATGCTTCTCCGGACGCCCGCCGGTGTTCGGCTGGGGCAGAAGCGGCTCGATCAGCTCCCACTGCGTGTTGGTCAAGTCCGAAGGGTAGCGATTCGGGGGCGCCCGGCCATCCCGACGGTATCCACACCGTATCCATACCGTCCGTCGCGCCGCCACACCGAACACGAATGATCTTCTCAAACACGCGCTCAGCAGCCCTTCCAGGCAGGCACGTGCCCGTAACCGCGGCCCGAAGAACGGTGCCAGCAGTTGGGATAACAACTCGTCCAGAGCATCGTCCCAACACACTGGTCCGGCCCGAGCTACCGTGGACGATACGGCCATCGTCTGGTCACCTTGGAGCTTCACAACCCCATGGTCTCGGCGATGGCCGTCTCACGTTCGGGACTTCGACCAGCCCGAACCTCGAAGTGCGGCTGGAGTATTAGTAGCCGATGAAGTACCACTCGCCGGGAACAAAGGAGAAACAGCGGCTGGTTAGACCTGGATAGACCCCTCTCCAGAGGTCGCACTGACTTTGAGTCACGTATGGCCCATGTGAGCCTGCGCTGACGGAGGGGCGTTCTCCTGCATTGAAGGAAGACGTCGCGCTCGCTTTGTCATTTGATGCTGGTGTCGATGCGCTGGCAGGTCCGGTGATAGCGAGACCGGCAATCAGCCCACTTCCGACAACTGCAGTCGCGACAAGTGCTTTGGACCTTCTGTACACCCGTGTTAGCTCCTTTCTGGCGGATTGGCAGGACCGTCGTATCATGGGTGAGTACGACGTTTGAAAGATACGGCAGGTCGAGCTTCAGAACAGCTTCTCAGCTTGTCATTCAACCAAGGATGTGGTGGCGATAGCCTGCTGATCGGGAGTCAGCGTGCCCGAGCCCTCTCCTGCGGGCGAGTGGAGTCGAACGAGGCTGGCTGGCGCGACTCCAGCGTTCAGTCCGGGGTCGAACCACGTGGTGCGGATACCGTCTGGGACGCTTCTCGCGCCCTGCTGGACCGCCGCGTTGCGCACATCAGCGAAACGACGGCTACGGCGGCGGCGCTCGCCGTCATCCCGTTCTCCGGATGTGCCCGTTCTCCCATGCCCATGCGGCGATTCCGACCCGGCTGGTGGCGGCCACCTTTCGTTGAATGTTCGCGACATGGGTCTTCACCGTGCCGATCGAGATGAACAGCTCCGTCGCGATGTCGGTATTGCTGAGCCCTCGCGCGACCAGCCTGGCGATTTCCAGTTCACGCTCCGTCAGAGGTGTTTCTCGCGGCTCGTCGGTGCCCGCGTGCTGACGGCGGAAGTGCTCCAGGAGCCGGACGGTGATCTGCGGACTGATGAGTGTGTCGCCGTTCATCGCGGAGCGCACCGCCTCGACGAGAAGGGCGGGGCCGGAGCGTTTCAGCAGGAACCCGCTGGCACCGTCCCGCAGCGCGATGTAGGCGTATTCGTCGATCTCGAACGTCGTGACGATGATCACCTTGACTGCGCCCTTGACCTCCGGCCCGGTCAGGCGTCGAGTCAGCTCGAGGCCATCGAGCGCCGGCATCCTGATGTCCGCGAGCACGACGTCGGGACGATGCTTTCGGACCGCTCGCAGAGCCTCCGCGCCATCGCCGGCTTCCGCGACGACATGCATGTCCGGTTGGGAATCCAAGATCAGTCTGAAGCCGATACGGACCCGCTCATGATCATCTACGATGAGGATTCTGGTCCCCATGACACCTTCTCCCGGGGGAACGACGCCTTGACGTGCCATCGCGAAGGCTCGACGAACCCTGCGGAGAACGTCCCCCCGAGCACCTCGACCCGTTCCCTCAATGCGATCAGGCCGAATCCGTCGGAATCGGCGGTCAGCGGATTCGCCGGCTCGGACGTGCGGTCGCTGGTCACTTCAACGGTCACGTACGAGATAGCGCTTTTCCACGTTGATGCGACCCTCACCTTGACCGTGGTGGCATCTGGTGCGTGCTTACGGACGTTGGTCAACGCCTCCACCACGATGCGGAAGATCGTGGCCCCGACCTCCGGAGTGACGATTTCCTCGACACCCGGCTCCAGGTTCAATTCCGTGTGAGCGGTGCCGCTGTCATCGAAGCGGTGTACCAGCTCCGGTAGGTCCCGGAGCTCGGCGGCCGGTCGCACGCCATTCTTCTGCGCAGTGGATTCGTGGGCAGATTCGCTTTCACCCTCGCCCCACAACGTACGCACAGTACGGTCAAGCGTCGAGAGCGCACGAAGCGCGTCCGCCTCGATACCGCGCAACGCGACCCCTTGCTGGGCCGGATCGTCTTCCGCGACGGCGATCGCCGCCTGCGCCTGCACCAGGATGCCGCTGAGTTCGTGGCCGAGGAAGTCATGGAGGTCCTTGGCCAGCTCGATGCGCTGTGACCGCCGGACCTGGATGGCCTGCCGCTCACGCACGTGATGCCGGCGGCGGCCATGAGCACCGGCGACCACCGCGGCGCAGGCGAGCGCCCCTCCGAACAGAGACATGCCGAGGCCCTCCAACACGGAGGTGATCTCTGTCAGCCGTAGCACCAGCACGGAGGTCGCCAGGCCCGCGAGCAGGCAGCAGACGACACCAGCCCTTACCGGGAAGAACCGGGCGGACAGGAGGATGAGGACGATCAGGCCAGAGGCCTCCGCAAGAGTGGCCACGCCCTCCGCCGATCCCGCGGGCGGAGAGTAAAGCGAGGTCAGCCCGATCGAGACCGAGGCCGCTGTGAATGTCAGCACCGCTGTCGTCGTCGTTGAACGATGGGCATGGAAGAGGATGGCGGCCAGCACTGCCGCGCCAACGCACACACTAGCGCCGAGCGCGCTGAGCGGTTCCGTACAGACGAACGCCGCGAGCGTGACGGCCAGCGTCGCGCACACGGCTCCGGCCAGCACGCTGACTCGTGCGTGTCCGCTGTCGTTCATGCGGCGGAGTCTATGACGCGCCCCCATTCGTCATCTCCGCCGTCAGTCAGAGATCCGCCCCTCGACCGCACCTCATCTCTGCCTCCAGGTGGATGCCGGCGACTGGCTCACACCGGCAGGCTCGCCCTGACCGCCACCAACGACGTGGAGACTCATATGACCCAGGCCCCCACCCTCAGACCGCGATCCACGGCCACGAAGGCCGTGGGATATCTGGCCGCCGGCACGGCCACAGGTCTCGCGACAGCGCACCTGACGATCTACACGATCGGATACCTCAGCACGCCGGACACGCCCGTCAGCGCCTATCTGCTCGGCGGTGTCGCGATCGCGGTGATGGCGCTGGTGTTCGCGGGAGCCGCTCTCGCGCTGACGCGCACCAGCGGTCCCCAGCGGTGGCGCCGGACGCTTCTCGCGCTCTGCTGGACCGCCGCGCTGCTCCTGACCCTCCAGACGCTGATGATCACACTTGGAGAACCTGGACTGCTCATCCAACCGGCAGGGCCAGGACCATGGTCCCTCATCGGCGGGCCCGCCTTCGCCGTCTTCGCCTGGCGGTCACGCCGGCGCAGGCCGCGTACGTGATCGCCGTGGGTAAGCGGGCGGGCCTGTGGTGGGCCGCCGCAGCGATCTGGACCGCATCGTACGGAGGTCTCGGTCTGTACTGGGCAAGGGGCGGAGCCGGTTTTCCCTACGCCGAGGCCGTCGCCGCGCGCTCCGCGGGCGCCCTTCTCGTGGGACTGCCGCCCGGCTCGACAGGGGTGATGATCGCGGTGTTCGCCGTCGCCCTCCTGGCCCTTGCCACGCTCCGCCTGTTCCGCAGGTCCGAGACGACCATGTGGCCCGCGCGATCGGCATGGACGGTCGCCGCCCTCCTGCTCCTGGCCGTCCCGGACGCCCGTCTCCTCGTCGCTCTGGTCAATGTGCTGATGCTGCGCTTCGGCGACATTCCTCCGATGATGCCGAACCAGATCTTCGTCCTTGCCGGCGCGTTCGCCTGGTGGCGGGCCGCACAGGCGGACCGCCCGCCGGGCGCCGCCGGCGCGAGGCCGTCCAGTCGCGAACGCCGGGTGTGGCTGGCCGCCGTCGTCCTTCCGCTGTTGTACGCGGCCCGGCAGTTGACCTGGGCACTCGGAATCCATGTCGGAGTGTCGGAGGAATTCGTGCGGCCGTACACCGCTCCAGGTGCCCGTCTGACGGAGGCCGTTCTCGGCTCGATGACCGTCGCCGGAGCGCTGCTCACACTAGGCCTGCGCCAGAAGTGGGGGAGTCGCGTGCCACGCTGGAGCCCGATCCTGCCCTGCCGGCCGGTGCCCGTGCTTCTGGTGGTGATCCCCGGCGGTCTGGCGGCGATCATTCTGTCCGCGGCAGGGCTGTCGATTTACCGGGGTCTTCTGTCGATGGCGCTCGGGCTCACGCCCGCCGGACCGAGCGCCGCCCTGGAGAACTGGGCCGTCTGGCTTCCGACACTCGCCTGGCTCCCTTGGGGGCTCGCCCTGGGCATCGCGACCATGGACTACCACCGCCGCAGACGCGCGACCGCGTCGCGACTCTCACTGCAAGCCGGCTCGCAGGCCCTCGATGAACAGCCGCAGCACCGGTGACCCGTTCTTCGCGCGCCACGTCACCGCGAAGGTGATCGGCGGATGGCTCCTTCGAGCGGTACGACGGCCACGCCTTCTTCGCGCCGCGCGTGCGAACACGGTGGACCGCCCTGCGGCCAGCTCGCTCACCCGGTAGCACAGCAGGGTGTCGGCGTCCAAGTCCGGCGGTTCAGGAACGCGGTGGCGGCCTCGGCCAGCGTCGGGCCGCCTGTGAGCGGCAGGACTTTGGCCATCGTCACGGGGATCCCAAGTCCCCGACGTTGCGGAGGATGAACTCCGCGTCCGCCAGGGCGTTCATCGCCGCGGCGGTCAGTGGCGCCTGCGCATACAGGGCGGCCTTCAGGCGGTGATGGACGTGGACGTCCATCCGCTCGTGCGTGGCGTCCTCGGCGCCGTCCAGGCCGTAGACGAGCTCGGGGTCGGCCGCGCCGAGCAGGAGCCAGAGCTGGAGGGCCTGCACGACGACCAGCCCGTCGTATTCGAGGGCCGCAGCCAGGTCAGGATCCAGTGTCCAGGCAGTGTGCTGGTGGTCGGCCAGCACGCAGGTCAGCAGGGCGATGTCCATCGGATCGACGGACACTGTCTCGGCCGCGGCGGCTGCGGACAAGAACTTCATCACCGGGCGACGTACTCGTCGGTGCGCCGGCCGAGTGAGCGCCCGTGCTCTCCCGCGGCGCGCTGTCGGCCGGGGGTGGCGCCTGGTGCGGGTTCGGGGATCACCGGGGCTCCTATGTGACAGGGAACGTGTTGCCTTCGACCCTGGAGGCGTCCGGCGGAACCGTTGGCTGGAATGGGGGAAGAACCTTGTGGGTGACCGGGAATAGTCGCTTCCCTGCCACATCGATATGCGCGTGACGGATATCGTCAGTCTCTTCCAGCAACCGCGACCATTGCCAGGGCAGGATCCGGACATTCACCAGACATTGCCCAACGGCCAGGACGAACACCGTCCATTGATGGCCCAGCGGGAGCCTGCGGCGCCGCCGAGAACGTCGTCGGCGTGCTGTTCGCCGCCGTCAGTTTGCCTCCTTGGCGCTCATGCCCGCGCTGAGCTCAGCGGTGCGGCCCCTCAGGCTCAGCATGCCCATGAACATCGAACCCAGCAGCGCGGTGACCATAAAGGTGCCCAGTACCATGGCCGGCCCCAGCCCGGCCGCCAAGATCCACCCTCCCAACAGGGGAGAGACGATGGCGCCGATGCGGCCGACCCCGTGGGTCCAACCGATGGCCGAAGCTCGCAGGGCGGCCGGATAGGCGTCGGCGACCGAGGCGGTGATCAGGTTGAGCGCGCTGTGGGCGCCGGCACCGATGAGGGCGATCAGGCCAAGGAAGAGTACGGCGTTGTCCGGGTGCAGCACGCAGCCAAGAATGCCGACGCTCGTGAGCAACGCGCCCAGCCCTGCGGTCCGCCTGGTACCCCAATGCAGGCACAGCGCGGCCAGCGCGAAGGATCCGGCCAGCGCGCCCAGGTTGAGCATCGTGGAAAACTGCAGCGCCGAGGAGAGCGGGTAGCTCAGGTCACGCATGAGCGTGGTCAGCCATGTGTTCAGCCCGTACCAGGTGAGCAACATCATGAGGTTGGCCAGCGGGAACAGCATCGTGTTGATCAGTAACCCGGGCGCGAACAGCACGGAGAGCTTGATCGGTTCGGGCGCCTGGTCGCTGAAGTCCGCTGAGTCGGGTAGCCGCATGAAGGCCATGATCAGGATGATGGCCGAGGCGGCACCGCCGATGAAGAACATCGCGCGCCAGCCGGCGGTGGGGAGCACGACCAGCCCGGTCAGCGAGGCAAGCATGCCGCCCGAAGGCAGGCCCGCCATGAGGACGGTGAATACGACTCCGGTGCGATCCGCCGGCGCCAGCTCCCTGGCCAGAGCCAGCACGACAGGTAGCACCGCGCCCATGCCGATCCCGGCCAGCAGCCGGAAGGCGCCCAGGTGCCACGGCGTCCCCGCCATGCCACACGCGATCGTCCAAACAGTGAACCAGGCGACCGAACCGAGCACGAACGGCCGACGGCCGAACCGGTCGCTGAGCCTGCCAACGACCAAGGCACCGACAAGCATGCCGACGTAGGCCGCGCTGCCCAGCGTGCCGGCGCCGGCCCGGGTGAGTTCCCATCCGGGTTCCTGCAGCAGGGACGGCAGCAGCGCGCCGTACACGATGAGGTCGTAACCCTCGGCGATCACCACGAGCGCACAGATCGTGATGGCGGGCCAGATGCCCATCTCTCTCCTCTTACACGATGTTAATGTGGCGGCGCAGCGCCTCAAGTCCAAGGGACCCGGCCGATGAACGAGGCGGAAGGAAGGTCCGACAGTAGGGTATTAGCGACGCTTGTCAGGACATGAGCGCCCTCGCCGTGAAGGTCCAGAACACGCCATAGGTCACATCTGACCCTCAGCCGGGAACACGACGATGCGGGCGTCGAGGCCGATCTGCATCGTCCTCTCCTGGGATCGTACGGCCGCGATGCAAGAGAGCGGGCTATCCAGCGGCGCCGCGAGTAGTTCTGCGTCGAGGCCGGTCGCCTTCTCTGGTGCCTTACCTGGCCCGCGCACAGGCGCGACTGGCGAGTCTTGCCGTCTCCCGGCTGGACGCCCCTCTTACGGATGGTCTTGGCCGGACCGCGGCCGCCTGGGCGATGATGTTCTCTCCGGTGAGGTGGCGGGTCATGAGGTACGCGATGCCTGGGCGGACGGCGACACCTGCTCCGGCATCGATATCGGCATCGGCGCCGCCCGCCGAGAGGGTGACCAGTCCGGCGCACAGATACGCCTTTGAACAGACCCGAGCGCCGTTACGGTCCCGTCCTTGCCGTGAAGCTGATATGAAACGCCTCTATGTCAAAATTGCCCTCAACGTTTGTGCAATGCGGTGAGGCTGCTTCCGCCTGGACGGCTTCGACGGTGACTGCCGGTTGATCGCACCGAGTCTGTACAGGGGAAGGGTTTTGTAGTGCTGCCCCAGAAACGGCTACTCAAGAGGTTGAGCGCTAGAAGATTAGGCATCGCTGTCGGCTTGTCTGTTGCTGCGCCGCTGTTCGCCTTACCGGTTTCGGCCGATGTGCGAGCGGGTGCGGAGCACTCTGTTCTGTCGGTCGTGCAGTTCGCCGGCGCGCCTTTGGCGACGTATTCCGGTGGCGTTGCCGGGATCGCGGCGACCAAGCCCAAGGGACGGGCCAAGGTCGATATCAAGTCGCGCGATTCTCGCCTGTATCGCGAGCACCTGCGGGCGTTGCGCTCCACGGCGTTGCGTGAGGCGGGGGTGGCCGATTCCCGAGTGGTCGCCGAGTACAGCGTGACGTTCAACGGTGTGGCTGCCAGGCTCACCCCTGCCGAAGTCCTCAGGCTGCGCAAGACTCCCGGCGTGGTCGATGTGTACAAGAACAGGGTGTACACGTGGCAGACGTCCAACACCCCGCGCTTTCTCGGGATGTCGGGACCGGACGGAGTCTGGGCGCGCGATCTGGGTGGCCAGGCAAAAGCCGGCGAGGGCGTGATCATCGGCGTCATCGATGGCGGCTTCTGGCCGGAGAATCCCAGTTTCGCTCCGCTGCCGGAGCCTCGTCCGGACGCCGACATCATCGCCCGGAAATGGTCCGGCTCGTGTGTCAGAGGCGAACACGAGCCGGTGACCTGTAACAACAAGGTCATTGGCGCCCGGTGGTACAACACGAGCGGTTTCGGCGATCCCGCGAAGGGGGAGTTCCTCTCCCCACGCGACCGCGCCGGCCATGGCAGTCACACAGCCAGTACGGCCGCTGGGGTACCGGTCGAGGCCGCCATCGCCGGCGCTGCGGCCGGAGAGGTCTCGGGCATGGCTCCGGCCGCCCGGCTGGCGATTTACAAGACGGTCTGGCAAGTCGCGCCCGGTGTCGGTTCGGGTGGCACGAGCGACCTCCTCAAGGCTGTCGACGATGCGGTGGCTGACGGTGTGGATGTGATCAACTTCTCCATCGGCGACGGCCTTGACGAACGCGACCCGACGGATGTCGCGTTCTTGAACGCCGCGGCGGCGGGCGTCTTCGTCGCTGCTGCCGCCGGCAACTCCGGCCCTGGCGCCGGTACACTGGACAACGCGCAGGCGTGGGTGACGACGGTGGGTGCCGGAACGCACGACGTGCGGTACGCCAAGACCCTCGAACTCGGCAACGACGCCACGTACGAAGGTGTCGGTCTCGGTGCAGCGCTGCCTGCCCGAAGTTTGGTCGACGCGGCGGCAACGCCGGCCCAGGGGGTAGAACCGGCACGAGCTGCCCTCTGTCACGCGGGCTCGCTCGATCCGGGCAAGGTGGCTGGGAAGATCGTGCTCTGCCGTCGCGGTGAGAACGCTCGGGTGGAAAAGAGCGCCACCGTCGAGCGGGCCGGTGGCGTCGGCATGATCCTCTTCAACACGGCGCCCAGTGAGTCGCTGAACACCGAGTACCACTCAGTGCCGACAGTTCACATTGACTCCGTTGCCGGTGGCGCGGTCAAAAGCTACATCAGTGAAACCGGCGAGAACGCGACTGCGGCGCTGTCCGCTCTGATGGGGCGATCGCAGCGGGCACCCGGCGTGGCTTCCTTCTCTTCGGTGGGGCCATCTGCCAGCAGCCGGGGTGATCTGCTGAAGCCGGACATCCTGGCACCCGGCGTGGACATCGTCGCCGCGGTGCCGCCGCTGTCCAATCCTGCCAACTCCTCCTACGGGCTCAAGAGCGGAACGTCGATGGCCAGCCCCCACATCGCCGGTCTTGCCGCCCTGCTCATGCAGAAGAACGTGGGCTGGTCGCCCATGGCGGTCAAGTCCGCGGTCATGACCACGGCCCACCAAACCGACAAAGAGGATCAGCCGATTCGTCGGCTCAGTGACGGCGACGGCGCGACCCCCTTCGACATGGGCGCAGGCCATGTTCGCCCTGATGCGATGTTCGGCCCTGGACTGGTGTATGACTCAGGGCTGGCCGATTGGCACCGGTACAGTTGCGGCCTCGGCGTGGACCTGCGTCTCGACGACGGTTCGTCGGCGTGTCAGGCCTATGGCACGATCGACCCCAGCGACCTCAACTACCCTTCGATCGCCATCGGTGACTTCGTTGGTCAGCAGACCGTCACACGAACCGTGACGAACACGACCGACCAGCAGAGTGTCTACACCGCCACAGTCAAGGCGCCGCCCGGAGTATCGATGAGCGTCAGCCCGGCGACACTTACCGTGCCTGCCCGCGGGACGGCTTCCTACCGGGTGAAGTTCACAGCGACCACACCGATGATGGATACGTACGCGTTCGGATCGCTGATGTGGTCGGACCAGGCCGGGCACCGCGTGCGCAGCCCGATCGCGATCAAGCCGCTGAGGTTGCGTAAGCCGGACTCGGTCACTGGTACAGGAGCCAGTGGATCGCAGGCGATTGAGGTGACAGCGGGATACCGCGGGACGCTCAGAGCCGAGCCACTCGGGCTCGCCGCACCCGCCATCACCACGTCGCATCTGGTCGGGACGTATAACGGTGGCTTCGATCCGCGGAATCCCCCCAGCAGCCCGGCGATTGCCAAGACGACGGTGACCGCGCCACCGGGCACCAAGGTCGTCCGGTTCGCCCTCTACGATGAATATCCCGCCGGGACGGACCTGGACCTGTACGTCGTCCGTGACGGCGCGTTCCTCGGTGCTTCCCAGGGACTTACCTCAGACGAAGAGGTCATCTTGCGCGGGGGCGGCACGTTCGATGTCTATGTCATGCAATGGGGCCTCCCCTCGGGAAACAACGAGACGGATGTCCGCTTGCACTCGTACGAGGTGACGCAGAGCACCGGCAACCTGTCGGTCCACCCGGCGTTGAAGCAGGTCACGCCCGGTGAAGTGGTCACTGTGACCGCGAGCTGGACCAGTGTGCCCCCCCGGAGCCACTACTTCGGAGCCGTCGAGTATTTCGCCGGCGAAACGTCTTCCGGCGTGACCACGCTGGAAGTCGATGGCTAGCTACATTCGCGGCGCGCTGTGACCCTAGGCCGAGACGCGCTCTCAGATCGTCAGTCGGCACGGATGGATTGCCGTCGGCGCCACTCAGAAGATCCGAAGAAGGAGCACAACAGAGATGAAAGTACGACTCGTGTCCGCTACTGTAGCCGGATTGTGTGCGGCTCTGCTTCTGTCGACGCCCGTCGGCACTTCCGCAGCCTTCGGACAAACAACTGCCGGGGATGTTCAGGCCTCCGGTACCTGGGCGTACAGGGGCACCTATTCTCCTGACGAGTGCACGCAGCGGGTAAAGTTGTGGGCGGAGATAGGGAAGAAAGCCGAATGCCGCCCCAACTCTGATGGCGTCAATTCCGATCTCTATCTGTGGATCATGTAGCAAATATCAACTGGATTCTCCCTAATCAGTAGTAGCGGGTCTGCTTGCGGCAGACTCGGTGGTTGGTAGCCGGCCGACGGGTGAGCACTTTTTCCCCATGGACTTCGAGTCCTGATGAAAGACAGTGCCCCCGCCGGTTGGTCGGAAGAGTTGATCGCTGCTGGGATGTCGTTGCCCACCGTGTTGGTGTGAGCACTACTTGATTAGGTCGCTGATAGTTCTTCCACCGGCTGCTGGTCCGTTTCGAGGCGACGAGGGGGAGCACGAGGCGTTGCGAGTGTTCATTGGAGATGACTGGGCCGAGTCGCATCACGATGTGAAGGTAATGGACGCCGCCGGGCGTCGCCTGGCCAGGGCGCGACTGCCGGAGGGCGTGGCGGGAATGGCCCGGATGCACGCGATGATCGCCGAGCAGATCGGGGACACCCCCGATGACGAGGTGGAGGTGCTGGTCGGGATCGAGACCGACCGGGGCCCGTGGGTGCTGGCGCTGGTTGCGGCGGGATACACGGTGTTCGGGGTGAACCCGGTGCAGGCAGCGCGTTACCGGGAACGGCTGGGTGTGTCGAGGGCCAAGAGCGACGCGGCCGACGCGCACATGCTGGCCGACATGGTCCGCACCGACTCCCACCAGCTCCGCCCGATCGCGGGTGACACCGCTGAGGCGGAGGCGATCAAGGTGGTGGCCAGGACCCACAAGACGCTGATCTGGGAGCGGACCCGGACCGGGCAGCGGCTGCGGCACGCGTGGCGCGAGTACTTCCCCGCCGCACTGGCCGCCTTCGAGGACCTGGACGCCGCCGAGACCCTCGACCTGCTGGCCAAGGCCCCCGACCCGGCCTCGGCCGCCAAGCTGACGACCGGGCAGATCAGCGCGGCGCTCAAACGAGCCCGGCGCCGCGGTGACCTCACCGAACGAGCCACCGTGATCCAGACCGCGCTGCGTACTGAGCACCCCGGCCGGCCCGAGGTGGTGACCGCCGCCTACGCGGCCTCGGTCCGTGCCCTCGTCGCGGTCCTGGCCGTGGTAGCCGAGCAAGTCACGACCTTGCAGGGGGAGGTGGAGGAGTGTTTTGGCCGGCATCCGCCGCTGAGATCATCTGTCCCAGCCCGGGTTGGGACAGATCCTCGGAGCCCGGGTGCTCGCAGAGTTCGGCGACGACCGTGACCGCTACGCCAGCGCCAAAGCCCGTAAGAACTACGCCGGGACCAGCCCGATCACCCGTGCCTCGGGCAAGAAGAAGAGCGTCCTGGCACGGTTTGTGCACAATGACCGGCTCATCGACGCCCTGATGACCCAGGCGTCGGTAGCGCTGCGCGCCTCGCCCGGCGCCCGCGCCTACTACGACAAGCAACGAGCCCGCGGAGCCGGCTACAGCACCGCGTTGCGTCAACTCGCCAACCGGTTCGTCGGCATCCTGCACGGCTGCCTCAAAACCGGCACCCTCTACGACGAAGCAACCGCTTGGTCAAGGCCGGAACGGGTGGGAACCGCCGAGATCGGGTTAACCACCCTTCGCGGGCAGAGAATGACCTGGATGTGGTCGGCAGTATGTGGCGGATCAGTCCAGACAGGAGAAGCCGCGAGGCTCACTTCGAAAGGAATCTCATGCACGACGCGAGCGTACGGCCACAGCTCTATGCCGATTCCTTCTATGATGTGCCGGCTCAGCGGCCGAGCGCTGGAATCGCCCTGCAGTCAGTTCGCGTTCATAGCCAGCACATTCTCCTGGATGTTGAGGAGGAGTTGCTCGGCGGGGCGAAACAGGTGTTGTGCGCCGTGGACGCAGAGGTTTCACTCGGGCCTGAACAACGTGGCATCCACATGTCCCGGATAGAGCAGGCCTTCCAATGCGATCATCGCGGGCCTCTGGCGGCGATCGCCTTGGCCATTGCCGAGAAGATCCGAGAAACACAGCGGCAGGACAGCGCGCGGGTGCACCTGCGCGCGGTGGCTCCCATCGTCACCTGCACCCCGGTCACCGCGCTGGCTTCACCTGACACGGTCGAGATCTGTGCGGTTGCGGTGGCCGGATCAGAGCCCTCGGTCACGCAATCGGTGGGGGCCACGATCATCACGGCCTGCCCTTGCATGCAAGGGTACGCGCTCATCGACCTGGTGGACGAACTCGGCCTGACCGCAGCGGACGGGCTGCGTCTGCTGAGCCGGGTACCCATCGCCACCCACAGCCAGAAAGGCCGGGCCACCCTGACGGTCCGTGCCCCCGATCTGGCCGATCTGCCCGGCCATCACGTCCTCTACCGCGCTCTCGCCGATCACACCGTCCTCACTCAGGAACTGCTCAAGCGTCCGGACGAATACGCACTGGTCCGCAGAGCCCACCTGCGCCCTCAATTTGTAGAGGACGTTGCCCGCGACACGGCGGTCGGGCTTGCCCGGCAGCTTCTCACCACCGATCAGGACCTGCGACGCCTGACCATTCACGTTCTCGCCGACAGCTACGAGTCCATCCACGGCCACGACATTCAGGCTGTTCTCGAAATGACCGCTGATCGAATTGTGGCGCTGACTGAGAGAACATCCGGTGAGACCGCGGGCTCATCTGCCTGAGCCGGCTGCAAGGACGGGCTCGCCCATGTGATCGCCGACCCATGTGATCCTCGACGGGACGCGTGCGCTGCCGGGCAAGAACCTCTGCGCAACATGCCCCAGAAGCTCCGTTCGGCCCTCCGTACCTTTCGGTGTGGCGCGAAACGGTCGTTCTCGCAGGTCAGAGCAACCCTGAGCGGCAAGATCGTGAGCCGTCGGGGCCGACCGCCCCATGAGATGACATCCAAGTGTCCGGCCAATGTCCTGGTACACATGCGCCAACCGCTGCAATTCTGCCTGAACCAGTTCATGCTCATGCGCACCCTATGGAAAACGGAGATCCTATGCACAGACCCCTACAGCGATGGCTGGCTGCGGGGACACTCGCCGCAGCCACCGCCATTTCTTCTTCCGGGGTGGCGGCCCCGGCATCGGCGACGGCCCTCGGCCACGGATGTCCAGTGAACTACATCTGCCTCTACCCGGATATCAACTACAACCATGGTGCGGGCATCAAGGGCGGTCCACCCTCCTACCTTGTTCACATAAAAATGTTCCGTAGCTGCAACCGCGCGTCTGTGGAACGCGGGTTCCGGAACTCCATATCGTCGGTTTACAACAACACCCCGGCGCACATCGAACTCTGGAGCACCGAGCCACGTAAGATATTCAGGGTCGGCACTGCTGTGCGGAAAAAGGGTTACGGCTATCTCGGCAAGGCCGGGAACGATCAAACCGACCTGCTTGCCAGGAAGGGCTGTTATCGCCCCTTTAGCTAGTGATTCCGCTGCCCAACCCACCCTCATCCGCAGTCAGCGCATCCAACGCGGGAGCGCCCCTTGCTCACGTCTGTGATCAAGGGGCCCGCGCTTCTTATCTACTTCGCCAGCGGTGTTTCACATCTGGACCGCACCAAGGAGCCCAGGAAGATCCACAATTTGGGTGAACGGTTGCATTTGCGGCATAGTCTCATCTCAGCCTGGTCCGGGCGGGTGAGCGCGGGAGGCCCTCATGTCATCAGAAGCGCGCGACAATGGCCAGGTCAGCCCTCCGGTGCAGCCGGTTGCGCTAGGTGCGATGCTGCGAACCTGGCGTGAACGGGCGCTGCTGACCCAGGGTCAGTTGGCGGCTCGGGCCGGACTCAATGAGCGAACCGTGCGCCGGTTGGAGGCAGACGAGCTGCAGCGACCGCGCAGCTCATCGCTGCGGATGCTGGCCGAGGCACTCGGCTTGGACGCCGAGGAACTGTCGCTCTTGGTCCGCATGGCGAGCCCGACTTCACAACGTCCGAGGTCAATGCCGGTTCGGAGGGTGCCGCGGCAGTTGCCCGCCGATGTGGCGACGTTCATGGGCCGGACACGGGAACTGGCCTTCGTCGAGGAGGCCCACGCCGCGGGCATGGTGGTGATCACGGCCATTGATGGGATGGGAGGAGTGGGCAAGACCGCACTGGCGGTGCATTGGGCGCATCAGGTGGCTGAGCGATTTCCTGACGGGCAGCTGTATGTCAACCTCCAGGGGTACGCACCAGGGCCGCCGCTTTCCCCGATGCAGGTGCTGGCCGTGTTGCTGGGCGACCTAGGGATCGCAGCCGACCAGGTCCCGGTGGAGGTGGAGGAGGCCGCCAGTCTGTATCGATCTCTGCTGGCCGGCAAGCGGATGCTGGTGTTGCTGGACAACGCGCACAACGCCGAGCAGGTCCGCCCGCTGGTGCCCGGCAGCCCCGGATGCATGGTATTGGTCACCAGCAGGGACCGGCTGACGGGACTGGTGGCCACCCTCGGCGCTCACCGGCTGACCTTGGGTGTACTGGACCCTGACGAGGCGGTGATGCTGTTGACGCACATCATCGGGGAGGAGCGGGTGGCTGCCGAGCCTGATGCCCTGACCGCGTTGGCGCAGGCGTGCGGCCATCTACCGCTGGCCTTGCGGATCGCCGCGGCCAACCTCACCGGCCGCCCAGCGGAATCGATCATTGAGTACCTGGCCGAGCTGCAAAGCGCAAACCGGTTGGACGGCCTCACGATCGCCCAAGACCCTCAGGCTGCCGTCCGGGTCGCCTTCGACCACTCCTATCATCGCCTGACCCCTGAGCGCCGGAGGCTGTACAGGTTGCTGGGGCTGATCCCCGGCTCAGATATCAGCGTGATGGGCGCGGCAGCGCTGGCCGACCTTGGGATGGAGGATACGAGACGGGCGCTGGACGCATTGGCGGACGCACATCTGATGCAGCCGCGAGGCCGGGGCCGCTACAGCCTGCATGACCTGCTCAAGGTGTACGCACGCCAGCGCGCGCTCTCGCACGAGGGCCAGGCCCAGTGCCAAGCGGCTGTGGAGCGGCTGCTGGCGTGGTACCAGCACGGGGTCGACGTCGCCACGGGGCTGCTGTTCCCGGAGGTCATGCGCTTGCCCCGTCCGCCGGCAGCCGGCGCGCGCCCCTCCATGACGTTCCTCGATCAGTCAGAGTCGGCGGCGTGGCTCGCGGCCGAGCTGGCCAACCTGGTCGCCGCCACCCTGTATGCCGCTGAGCACGGACCTCATCCGGCTGCGTGGCAACTGGCCGACGCACTACGTGACTACTTCTGGCTACGGCGTCCCATGGTGGAATGGCTGCTGGTCGCACAGGCCGGGCTCGACGCTGCCACCGTCGCCGGCGACGTGCGCGCCCAGGCCTCGGGCCAGCTCAGCCTCGGCCTCGCCAACCGGGCCGCCGGGCGCTCCCAGCTCGCCCTCCAGCATATGACGACCACGCTCACCCTAGCCCGTCAGGTCGGCTGGACCGACTGCCAAGCCGCTGCTCTGGGGTGTCGCGGGATCGTGGAATTTCTGTCCGGCGGCCTCCGGCAGTCCGCCGACGACCTCGCCAAGGCGGTCGCGTTGTACCGCCAGAGCGGCTGCCTGGGCGGGCAGGCCGACAGCCTGGTCGACCTCGGCCTCGCGGAGCGGGAGCTGGGCCTGTTGCACGAAGCCGCTGACCACCAAACTCACGCACTCAGCCTGTACCGGCAGATCGGGTCACGCCTCGGGGAGGCGAGCGTGCTGGGCGCCCTGGGCGAGATCGACCACGACCTGGGCCACTTCGAGACCGCCCGTCAGCACCTCACCAGTGCCCTGCGGCTCCACGAGGAGCTGGGCAGTCGATTCGCCCAGGCCTATTTCCTGCGTTCACTTGCCGCGCTGGAGCGTGATGCCGGCCACGCCAAGGAGGCGCTGGCCGCAGCGCAGGACTCGCTACGGCTCGCTGGTGAAATCGGTGACCCGTCCACCGAGGCCAGGGCACTTGTCGTCCTGGCCGGCATTCATCTGCAGTTCGGCCACGCCCAGGAGGCTGACGACCACTACCGACAGGCACTCAAGCTGGCAAAGCAGATCGCCAGCCCCACGGTGCAGGCTGGCGCGCGCCTGGGGCTGGCCGACATCTGCCTCGCTCTCGACCAGCCCCGCCAAGCCCTGGACCGGGCCCACCAGGCGCTGGGCATCGCAGCCGCGGTCGGTGTGCGCGTCCTCCAGGGGCAAGCCCACATCACACTGGCCACCGCCCACCACCAGCTCGGCCGCCACAACCAGGCGCTCACGCACGCCCGCCGGGCACTGGAACTGCACCGGCAGACCGGCCACCGCCTCGGAGCCGCCCGAGCCCTGCAGATGCAGGGGTACGCGCTCCGTGACAGCGGCGATCCCCAAACGGCCACGTGCCGTTGGCGGGAGGCCCTGGAGCTGTTCACTCGCATCGGCAGCCCGCAGGCCACCGAGATCCACACCTTGCTGAACGCCTGAACCGTGCTGAGCTTTCTGCCCCGTCAAAGCTCGGAGCCGAAGGCGGCATCCAGGGCTCGTACTTGCCTCTACAGCTCAAGCAGTACGCCGACATTCGGCCCCGCAGACCCAACCTCCAAAGTGCGGTCACTTCTCGCGAACATCGATCATGCTGACGGCCATCAGGCGCGGTCAAACTCACGAGCAAGTGCGGTCAGTTCCCACCGACAAAACCACTGGAGCCGGGATTGATGAACGTCATGCCTTCCCTCGATGCGGCCTTGCTCATCGGCGTCGCTTTGCCCGGCGGCGGGCCCGCCGCTGATGGACAAACCGGTACGGGGATCCCGCGCTCGCCGGAATCCGCGCGACCCTCACCACCGATCTCGCCCGCTGGATGATCCGGATCCGGGACGACGTGCCTGAGGCGGTCTACACGCTCAAGAGCTCGCCACACAACTGACGGCAATAGGGACAGCCGTGCACGATCATCCCGGCTGGACCCGTCGGGTGATCTTCCAGCGACTCTTCACTCCTTCGACCAGCTCGGCCATGGCCACGGGAGGACATGAGGGCCTTCCTGGTTGGTGGTGTGTTGATGTGGTAATCCACAGGAACCTAAGGTCGGCCCTCACCCCTCTACGAGATCATCGACTGTGTGTCCCCGGGCCTGCTGATGGCCATCCCGCAGTTTGAACTCGCGATGATGAGGGCCCTGCCGACGAGATCAGATGCTCTCTGAGATCAGCCAGCGGCCTGGGCGGCAATCGCCACCATGCGTTCAGCTGCCGCCGGATCCCGCTGACGAATCGTTTCCGCGATCCAGGGAACATGCGCGAATATATCGAGTACGAACAATTCGCCCGGCGACCCCTCCGGCGCAGTGGAACACGCGAAGGGACGGAATGGATCGACTTCGTCCCCATCAGCTATCGCCAGGCCAACGAGGCGATAACCGCGGTGGGCCTTCGCCACCACCGCAGAGCTGCCATCGCCGAAACACGCCTGCTTGGCCTCGCCATCCGCCGACACCATGCACATCATGTCGTCCGGGTTGAAAAGTTCACCGAACGGAGGGATGTTCAGCGAGCACTCACTGTCGGGCAGCCGCTTTTCCTCGAGCTGGAGGAGACGATCGGAGATCGACTCCAGACAGTCCGCATCCTCAGGGTCTGAATCGCAGGTAGTGCCGAAGCCCGCTACCAGCGCCAGACCGTTCGGTCCTAGCGGTACTGTCACCGGGAGGATCTCGGGGCTCGTCAGATATCGATCAAGCCTGACGAGGGCGATGGCGTTCGTGAACAGGCCCTCCCAGGCAGGATGAATGATGACTTCCATGAGCCCAGCAGTGCTGCCACCGGTCTGCCACTCCAATGAACCCGCTCGCGCCAGCGTAGGCGGATTAGCTGCGGTTTCCGGACTGACGCAGGCTGCTACCGTCACAACCCAGTTCGGCGCGATCAGCGCTCCCCCACAGGTGTGGCGGTACGTACCGTCGGGGCGCTGCGACTGTAGCGAGACAGTCCATGCCCCATCGGCCGGTTGCCCTCCTACGATCTGAGCCCCCACTTCGGGTGGTTCTGTCACCGCTGCTTGAGCAGGCACTCGCCCTAAGCAGGTGGTGATCGCCGCGATAAAGGCAATCACCATTCCCAGTCTTCTTACTGTCAACGAAACGGCCCCTTTCGCATTTCTGTTGATGCCTCAAGACGCAAGGTATCGTTCCGCATGCGTCACCTCGGCTTCATGCCGAGGTCAAGGGTGAAGGCGGTGTTCGGCTGGCTACTTCTTGATGCCTGAGGTACAGCGTGGCCGACTGTGCGGTGTGCGCGGCGTCGCGGGTTCACCACCGAGGAGCGGCAGCGACGCGAGTAAAGACGAATGCGGGCCGGGGAGAGCTGCGCTGAAGCAAAACGCGCCTTGCCCCGAGCCTGCACGGACCGCACCCAGATCCGCAGCATCTCGCGGCCCGGGTGCGGCTCTTTTCGCAGGAAGTAGGGATAGGAATGGAGCCTATCGCTGGAGCCACACTGCGTGGGCGTGTTGGGTGTCCTGGTATTCGCGGATCTCGCGAATCCTTCCTTCTAAGATGCGCATGGCGACGTGGTATTCATTGTAGTAGATCCGGCCGTTGTCCAGCTCGCCATCGGATTCGGCTTCCGGATTATTCGCCGATACAGCGGACGATCACGTGGATCTACTGACACTGAACGAAATAAACGATATTCGTTCAATCCGTCAACAGATCAACAGGCACCCTCATCGCCGACCGGTTCGCCATCACCGGAGCCCACTGAGCCGTTTCATCCCCGTGGGGCGGACTCAGGGCCGATGCGTTCTCGGCTGGTGGGCGCATGCGGGCATGACGCGGCTGGGTGGTTGCCGGGCACCCCCGGGCACGAATGACAAACGCGACCCCCGATGATCGTCGGTTGTCTAAGCCAGTCGATCAAGAACAGGGGCCGCGTTCGCGTGCCATCATCCCCGATCGACGTGCTCGCCCGCCACCTGGAGCACGTCACCGTTGCCGACCCGCCGACCGACCTGCTCGATCTGCCCACCCTGGCCGAGGTCCTGGATGCGTTGCCCGACCCGCGCAGCCGCCGGGGACGCCGCTACCGGCTCGGCCCGCTGCTGGCGTTATCCCTGCTCGCCGTGCTCGGCGGAGCGACCTTTCTGGCGAAGATCGCCCGGTTTATCGCCGGATACGACCCAGACCTGCGCGCCCGAGCCGGCTTACCCGGCTCGGTACGGCTGGCCGCCAGCACCCTGGGACGACTGCTCGCCCGCCTGGACGGCGACGCCTTCGACACCGCCACCTGCACCTATCTGGCCGCCCTCACTGCCTGCACCCCGCCCGCACATGCGAGCAGTGCACCCGTAGGCCGGACCGAGCTCGCCGGCCTGGCCGTGGACGGCAAGACCCTGCGCGGCAGCCGCACCCCAGACGGCGCGGTCCACCTGCTGGCCGCCACCCGCCATGACACCCAGATCGTCGTGGCCCAGCGGCAGGTCGAGGCCAAAAACAACGAGATCCCCGCGTTCACACCCCTGCTGTCCGAGCTGGACCTGTCGAACCTGGTGATCACCGCCGATGCCCTGCACACCCAGCACTCCCACGCCCAGCAGATCGTCGCCGACGGCGGCCACTACCTCTTCATCGTCAAAGGCAACCAGCCCACACTCCTGAGCCGGCTCAAGGCCCTGCCCTGGCGCGAGGCCATCCTCAACGACCGCACCGACGAGACCGGACACGGCCGCCGCGAGATCCGCCGCATGAAGATCTGCACCGTCCGCCCGGACCTGCCCTTCCCGAACGCCGCCCAGGCCATCCAGGTCAAACGCCGCCGCACCGACCACAAGACCGGCAAGACCGGCAAGACCACCATCGTCACCATCTACGCCGTCACCAGCCTCCCACCGGGACGGATCACCCACGCCCAGCTCGCCCCACTGATCCGCGGCCACTGGAGCATCGAGGCCCTACACCACATCCGCGACGTCACCTACCGCGAAGACGCCTCCAAAGTCCGCACCGGCAACGCACCCCGCATCATGGCTGGCCTGCGCAACCTGGCCATCGGCCTGGCCCGCCTGATCGGCTGGACCAACATCGCGGCCGCCACCGACCATTACCGCAGCCACCCCGCCGACGGCCTTCAGCTACTCGGTTTCACAACATGAGAACGCTTCGCCCCTGGGGGCGGACTACTGACCACAGCGTGATCGCGAAACCAGCGTGATCCCGAGGGGTACGTGCGCACGACCTGATCAGGCTCCACATCGGGTCGTGGCGCAGGCGGCAGCAGGAGAGCTTGGTCGCCAGCGTGCCGGAGCACGGCGAGCCCGATCGGCACGGTGACGCCGACCTGTGGGCCGAGGTCCAGAAACTGCCCCGCAAGCAGCGGGCCGTGCTCGTGCTGCGCTATTGCGAGGACTGTCGGACCAGGAGATCGCCGACATCCTCGGCGTCTCTCGCGCAACCGTGCGCAGCCAGTGGGCCCGCGCTCTGGACAAGCTGCGGATCAAGCGAGTGAGGCGGGAGGCGTGATGAGAACGAACAGGACCTGATTCGGACCCTCCGGGCGGGCGCCACGCAAGTGCAGCCACGTGACCTGCGAGAGGCGGTGCGGCGCGGCGGCGTGCCAAGCACACCCGGCAGCAGGTGCGGGTGCTGCTCGCCGCAGCCGCAGTGATCGCGGGCGGCGTGACGGTGGCGCTGTCCGGCGGCAACCACCAGGCCCAGCCCGCCGTGCGAGTGACCCCGTCCCGCCGATCTCGCGCATCAGGCCCGCCGCCGAGTTGTGGCCGCACGCCCTGGCCACGCTGCTGGCCAAGAACGCCAAGGGGTGGCGTAGGTCCCCGGTGACCGGGCTGAGCGCCACCGCACGCGGCCTGGGCGACGGCGAGCACCTTCCCGCACCGGGCAGTGTTCGCGGCGTGTGCGGCATCGAGCGAGCCGCGCACCGCGGCGGGGGCTCGCCCCGACATGTGGACACCGGCTGTCATGCGGCGAGCAGCACTCTATCGATGGTCTGCTGCTCGTAGTCGATCGGGCTGCGGTAATCGAGGGTGGAATGCCTCCTTCGGGTGTTGTAGCGGGTGATCCACTTGAAGACGGCCAGGCGGGCCTGCCGGGCTGAGGGCCAGCGTTTGGCGTGCTGCAGCGTCTCGCGTTTGAGGCTGGCGTTGAACGCCTCCACGGCGCTGTTGTCGGCGCTGTTGTCGGCGCTGTTGTCGGGTGCCGACGGCGCCCATCGACCGGCGCACACCGAGTTCGGCGCAGACCTTGGCGAAGTCGGCGGAGGTGTATTGCGCTCCATGATCAGAATGGAA
>NZ_SMKP01000101.1:0-35991 GCF_004349015.1 Nonomuraea diastatica | reverse complement strand
GGGGAGGGGGTGCCGGTGAATCCCACCATGGGCCTGCAACTGCTGGTGGTGGCCGGGGGCGCGGTCGGGATCGCGGCCGTGGCGCGACGTAAGGGCTGGCCGGCGCCGCTGCTGCTGGTCGCCGCGGGTCTGCTGGTGTCGCCCCTGGTGCCTCCGGTGCCGCTGGACCCGGATCTGGCGTTGTTCGTGTTCCTGCCGCCGCTGCTCTACTCCGCCGCGCTCGACAGCTCCTACCTGCGGCTGCGCGAGGTCAGGCGGCCCGTGGGGCTGCTGTCGGTCGGCCTGGTGGTGTTCACCGCGGCCGTGGTGGGGCTGGTCGTCCACCTGCTGCTGCCGGGCCTGCCGCTGGCGCTGGCGTTCGCGCTCGGCGCCATCGTCGCCCCGCCCGACGCGGTGGCGGCCGTCGCGGTCGGCCGGCGGCTGGGCCTGCCGCGCCGGACGCTGACGATCCTCGTCGGCGAGAGCCTGTTCAACGACGCCACCGCGCTGACGCTCTACCGGGTGGCCATCGGGGCGGCCGTAGGCGGTTCTGTCGACCTGGCCGAGGGCGCGGGCCTGTTCCTGCTCGCCGCGGCGGGCGGCGTGGCGATCGGGCTGGTGCTGGCGTACACGCTCTCGTGGTTGTTCGAGCGCACGCGCGACTCGATGGTCGAGAACGCGCTGATGTTGCTGATCCCGTTCGCCGCCTATCTCGCGGCGGAGTCCGTGGACGCCTCCGGCGTGATCGCGGTCGTGATCGTCGGCCTCCACCTGGGGCATCGCATGCACCTGCGCGGGTTCGGGACGCGCCTGGTGTCCGGAGCCGTGTGGAAGGTCACCGCCTTCCTGCTCGAATCCATCGTGTTCGCGCTGATCGGGCTGCAGCTCGAAACCGTGGTCGACGGCCTCACCGGCGTCAGCGCGTGGCAGGTCGCCGGCTATGCCGCCGCGGTGCTGGCGGTGACGATCGCCAGCAGGTTCGTGTGGTTGTTCGCGGTGACGTCCCTGGTCAACCTGCTGCACAGGGGCGAGCGGTCGCCCGCCGGGCCGCAGCGGATGTTGCTCGGATGGGCGGGCATGCGGGGCGTGGTGTCGCTGGCGGCGGCGTTCGCCATCCCGCCCGAGGTGCCCGAGCGCGACCGCGCGATGTTGCTCTTCCTGACGTTCACCACCGTGATCGGCACCCTCCTCATCCAGGGCACCACGTTTCCCGCGCTGATCAGGCGGCTGCGCGTGTCGGGCGAGCAGGAGCAGTACGAAGACCGTCTGGCCGAGGCGGCGGCCCAGCAGGCGGCGCTGGAGGAAGGGCTGGCGGAGCTGGATCGGCTGCTCACCGAATTGGGCGAGCCGGACGAGATCCAGAAGCAGGTCATCGACCAGCTCAGGGAGAAGTCATGGCACCGGTCGTTGTCGGCGTGGGAGCGCCTGGGCGGCGGCACCGGCCAGGGCGGCGCGGAGACCCCCAGCGCTCTCTATCGGCGCCTGCGCCGCGAGATGCTCCAGGCCGAGCGCCGGGTGTTCGTACGCCTGCGCGACGAGCGCCGCCTCGAAGACGAGGTGCTGCGCGAGCTGATGGCGCAGCTCGACTTCGAAGAGGCGATCCTGGAGCGCTAGCCCATCCGGCTGTCCACGAAGCACCAGCGCCAGGTCTCGCCGGGTTCGTAGGACTGCATCACGGGATGGGTGGTGGCGTGGAAGTGCGCGGTGGCGTGTTTGGCCGGCGAGGAGTCGCAGCAACCGATGTGGCCGCACTCCAGGCAACGCCGCAGGTGCACCCACCGCCCTCCGTCGGCCAGACACTCCTCGCAGCCCTCCGGGGTCCTGGCCGCAGGGTCGTCGGAGTGGGAAAGGTGTTCGCACGTGGCCATGAATACATCCTATGACTCGCCGTGCGCTCGGCTCCCGGAGGGCGGTTCACCGCTGTTCAGGGGTTCAGGCGTTCTTGCCGCTCGGGGCGGCAGAGCTCGTCGCAGCCGCCGAACCGGGCCGTGTCCATCGGGGTGAACGACGTCGGCGCCACGCGCTTCAGCGCCGCCGCCATCGTGTCCCGCCAGATGGGGCCGGGCACGCTGGCGCCCTGCACCGCACCGTGGTAGCGGCCGCCGAGCGTCACACCGACGAGCTTGTGCCGCTGGGAGCCGCGCGGGTCGCCGACGCTCACCGCGCCCGCCAGGTCGGGGGTGAACCCGGCGAACCACGCCGCCGCGTAGTCGTCGGTGGTGCCGGTCTTGCCCGCCGCGTCGCGGCCGATGCCGCCGACGCCGCGCATCGTGCCCTTGGTGAACACGCCCGACAACACGGACGAGGCCGCGTCCGCGATGGCGGGGTCGAGGACCTGGCGGCATTCGGGCCGGTAGCGGGTGGTCGTGCCGTCCCGGTCGGTGACGTGGGTGATCGCCATCGGCGCGCAGTGGCGGCCGCGCGCCCCGATCGCCGCGTACGCGGTCGCCACCGTCACCGGGTCCATCTCGTTGATGCCGAGCGTGAACGTCTCGTACTCCTGCAGTTTCTTCCCGTCCGCGCGGCGGATCCCCAGCGATGTGGCCATGGTGACCGTCTCGCACAGCCCGACCCGCTGCTCCAGCTCCATGAAGAACGTGTTGACGGAGCCCCACGTGCCGGTCCGCAGCGTCTTCCAGCCCGGCGAGCCCTCGTCGTTGGTGACCGTGTGCGTGGGGTCGCCGACGTTCTCGCCCTCGCAGTTCCGGAACGACGCGTAACCTGGCGCGCGGTATCCGGCGCCCGCCTTGAGGCCGTCGTCCACCTTCATGCCCTGCTGCAACGCGGCGAGCAGGGTGAACGTCTTGAACGTGGAGCCCGCCTGGAACCCCGCGCCGCCCCCGTGCGCGGCGTCCGCGACCACGTTGTACGAGATCTCGTGCCTGGCGGCGCTGCGGCCGTAGCGCCTGCTGGCGGCCATCGCCCTGATCGCGCCGGTGCCCGGCTGGACCAGGGCCTCGGCGGCCACGGCCCTGTCCGAGGCCCTGACCCACTTCGTGATCGCCCGGTCGGCGGCGGCCTGCATGGCCGGGTCGATCGTGGTCCTGATGGTCAGGCCGCCGCGGTTGAGCTTGGCCAGGCGGGTTTTGGCGGTGGGGCCGAAGCCGGGGTCGCTGAGAAGCTCATGCCTGACATACAGGCAGAAGTACGGATATTTGCTGGATTCGCAGCCGCCGGGGAGCTTCGTGCCCTTGTACCCAAGCCTGCTGGCCTTGGCCTTCGCCGCCTCGGCTGGGGTGATCTCGCCCAGTTCGGCCATCCGGTCCAGCACGACGTCGCGCCGCGCGCGCAGCCGCTCGCGATGCGCGCCGCCCAGATGGGGGTCGGTGGCGTTGGGATCCTGCACGGCCCCGGCCAGCGTCGCCGCCTGGGCCAGGGTCAGGTCGGAGGCCTTGACGCCGAAGAAACGTTTCGCCGCCGCCTCCACGCCGTAGGCGCCGGCGCCGAAGTACGCGATGTTCAGATATTTCTCGAGGATCTGGTCTTTGGTGTACTTCTCCTCGACCCCCATGGCGTAGCGCAGTTCGCTGAGCTTGCGCGCGTAGCTGGCCTCCACCGCCGCGCTGCGCTCCTCGTCGCTGGCGGCCGAGTTGAGCAGCACCTGCTTGACGTACTGCTGGGTGATGCTGGACCCGCCCTGGCTGACTTTGCCCGCCCGCAGGTTCGCGGCCAGCGCCCGGAGCGTGCCCTCGACGTCGATCGCTCCGTGCTCGTAGAAGCGGTAGTCCTCGATCGAGACGATCGCCGTCTTCATCACGTCGGCGATCTCGTCGAAGCCGACGACCTCGCGGTATTCCTCGTAGAAGCGCGCGATCTCCTTGCCCCTGGCGTCCTGCACGATCGTGACCTCCGCCGGCGGCGGCTCGACGAGGTCGGCGGGCTGGAGGTTCACCCCGTCGGCCGCCGCCACGAACCCGAACCCCGCGCCGCCCACGGCGGGCAGCGCGATCCCCGCGACCAGCACGCCCGCCGCCGCCCCCACGGCGGCGAGCCGTACGATCTGTGTCCCCCGGCGTGCCATCAGAGCCTGCCGAGCCCGCGGGCCAGGATGGTGGCGGTCTTCGCGATGGTCTTGTCGTCGGCGGCCAGGCCCGGGGTGCGGTTGGTGTAGATGGCCATGATGATGGGAGCGGCTCCCTTGTCGGGCCAGATGGCGGCGATGTCGTTCCCGCCGCCGAACCCGTCGGAGTTGGTGCCGGTCTTGTCGCCGATCGTCCAGGTCCTGGGCAGGCCGGCGCGGATGCGGGCGTCTCCGGTCGTGTTCGCGATCAGCCAGGCGTTGAGCTGGGCGCGGTCCTTGGCGTTGAGCGCCTTGCCGTACGTGACGGCGCGCAGGTCGCGGGCGATGGCCGACGGGGTGGTGGTGTCGCGCCGGCTCTTGGGCGTCCAGTCGTTGAGCTCGGTCTCCCAGCGGTCGAGCCGTGAGACGCGGTCGTTCAGCGACCGGAAGTATCTGGTCAGCCCCTTCGGTCCGCCGATCTGCTTGAGGACCATGTTGCCCGCGGTGTTGTCGCTCATGGTGATGGCGGCGTGGCAGAGCGCGGCCACGGTCATGCCGTCCTTGACGTGCTTCTCCGTGACGGGGGAGTAGTCCACCAGGTCGCGGGCCGTCCACCGGACGCGCTTCTTCATCAGCCCCGGCCGGGAGGTGCGGGCCTTGTGCAGCACGGCCGCGCACGCCATCGCCTTGAACGTGGAGAGCAGCGGGAACCGCTCACCCGATCGGTACGCGATCGCCTTGCCGGTGGCGGTGTCGATCGCGTACGCGCCGATGCGGCCCTTGAACGAGGTCTCCAGCGCCCGCAGTTCCTTCGCGGCCCGCGATTGCCCGGACAGCACCGTCGTGGCCGAGGCCGCGCCGGTGACGAGGCCGCAACCCAGGAAGGTGATCGTCAGAGCGGTCGCCGTCGCCGCCCGGAGGTGTCGCATGTCGCATCCTTTGCCGTCATCCATCAGAGGGCAGGAGCAAAGCAGATGCGATCAGCGGATGTCTAATAGCGATATCGCGAAGGGATCGATATCCGATCACGCATGACGCCAGGTCAGCAGCACCATGCCGCCGGCGGCGGCCAGCCCGAGCGCGTGCGGGCACAGGGTCGGGACGATGCCGAGCGGGCCGCCGAGCACCCCCGCGGCCGCCATGCCGGCCAGCGCCGTGGCCGCCTGGGCGCTGCCCAGCAGGCCGATGACGCCGCCGCGGCGATCGTCGGAGGTGACGGTCTGGGCCAGGGTGGTGAAGCCCGCCATCGCGGCCGCAGCGGGCAGGCCGGCCAGCACGATCAGCACGAGCGCGGGCCAGAGCGCCGGCCCGGGTGCGGGCCCGGGTGAGGGCCCGGGTGAGGGCAGGGCGAGCGGGTAGGCGAACAACGCCAGATCGACCGCACCGAAAACGATCGTCCCCCAGCCCAGCAACGCCCGCGGGGCTGCCCCATCCGGGCGGGCCGCGACGACCAGCCCGCCGAGCAGCCCGCCGACCGCCTGCACCGACAGGAACAGCCCGTACGCGTCACCGCCGCCGCCGAGGACGTCCGCGACGAAGGGCGCGGCCAGCGTGGCGAAGATCCCCTCACCCAACCCTGTGATCACCATGTACGCCACCAGCACGCGCACGCCCGCGTTCCCCATGGCCAGGCGGAGCCCTGAGATCCACTGGCCGCCCGCCGACATCGACCTCGCGGGTCGTCCCGGCGCGCGTATTGTCGCCTGCAGGGCCGCGGAGACGACGAAGCTGGTGACGTCGACGAGCACGACGGCGGGCAGCCCGCCCGCGCTGACGGCGACGCCGCCCAGCATCGCTCCCAGCAGGCGGGCCAGCTGCCCGCTCTGCCCGTGCAGGGCGTTGGCGCGGACGAGCTGGGACTCCGCCACGACCTGCGGGAGCAGCGCCTTCTGCGCGGGGACGAGCACCGTGCTGAGGACGCCCGTCCACAGCGCGACCGCGTACACGATCCACATCTGGGCCGGGTCGCGCACCGCCAGCAGCGGCAGCAGCCCAAGAGCGAGCAGCAGATCGGTGACCACCAGCAGCCGCCGGCGGTCCCAGCGGTCGGCCAGCATCCCGGCCACCGATCCGAGCAGCACGTCGGGCAGCCGCGAGACCACCAGCATGATCGCCGTGGACAACGTCGAGCCGGTGAGCTGGTAGACGTGGAAGGCCAGGCCGGTGCTGATCGCCCAGTCGCCGGTCTGCGAGACCAGGCCGGCGACGAGCAGGCGCCGGTAGTCGCGGTTGCCGCGCAGCGGCGCCGGCGCCGGCGCCCCGGCAGGCGTCTCAGCCACCGGAGCCGGTGGGCGGCAGCGGGACCAGCACCTGCGTGAGGAGCACGGGCCGGGCGCCGTCGGGCTGCGCCGCCGGGTCGCCGACGCGCGCCATCAGCGGCTCCAGCAGCTCCGCCATGGCCGCGCCGATCGCCGCGACCTCGTCGGGCGTGGCGTGGAGGTAGAAGTTGCTGATACCGCCGATCGAGCGCCACGGCTCCGGCTCCTCCTGCCGGCGCTCCCCCCGTTCCGCCAGCCGCCCCAGCGCCCGCTCCGCCATGACCTGCTCCAGCAGGCTCACGGCGGCCGAGTGCTCGGGCCCGCGCGCGCCGGCGTCCCAGTACTGGATGCGTTCGGTCACCTTCCACGGCCGCTCGCGTTCGTCGCGGGCCTCGGCCTGCTCGACGAAGCCGTATTTGGCGAGCTGCCGCAGGTGGTAAGAGGCCAGGGCCTGGCTGATGCCGGCCTCGCGCGCGGCGCCCGCGGCGGTCGTCGGGCCTGCCCGCAGCAGCAGCTCGTGCAGCGCCAGCCGTACGGGATGGGCGAAGGCCCGCAGGGCCGCCGGGTCGTCGAGGCGCCGGCGCTTAGATTCCAAAGACATGCTTGGAATCTTGCGACCTGGGATAGTTTTATGTCAAGGGAATCTTTGGCATCCGGGGTCCCTTGCCGGAACGGCAACACGATGCGTGCGTGCCGCCCCGTGGCCCGCATGATGCGAAGAGCCCGCAAACCCGTTGGGAGGACGCATGCCCGATCACCCGTCTTTCTCGCCCGCCGAGGTGCGGCACCGGCTGGTGGAGACGCCCGGCGGCCGCATCCACGTGGCGGAACAGGGCGCTGGCCCGCTGGTGCTGCTGGTCCACGGTTTCCCCGAGTCGTGGTACTCCTGGCGCCACCAGCTTCCCGCCCTCGCCGCGGCGGGCTTCCGCGCGGCGGCCATCGACGTACGCGGCTACGGCCGCTCGTCCAAGCCCGCGCAGACGCACGCGTACCGGATGCTCGACCACGTCGCCGACAACGTCGCCGTCGTGCGCGCGCTCGGCGAGCGGTCCGCGGTGGTCGCGGGCCATGACTGGGGTTCGCCGATCGCGGCCAACAGCGCCCTGCTCAGGCCGGACCTCTTCACCGCGGCGGCCCTGTTCAGCGTGCCGTATTCCCCGCGAGGGGCCGTCCGGCCCACCGACGCCTTCGCCCGCCTCGGCGGGGACGAGGAGTTCTACGTCAGCTATTTCCAGCGGCCCCAGCGGGCGGAGGCGGAGATCGAACCCGATGTCCGCGGCTGGCTGGCGGGTTTCTACGCCGCGCTCTCGGCCGGCACGATGCCGGCGACGGGCGTCTCCTCCGTCCCCGAAGGCGGCCGGCTCTCCGACCGTTTCCCCAGGGGCGGGTCGCCGTCCTGGCTCACCGAGGCCGATCTCGACGTCTACGCCGGCGAGTTCGAGCGGACCGGGCTGACCGGCGCGCTCAACCGCTACCGCAACGTCGACCGCGACTGGGAGGACCTCGCCGCATGGGACGGCGCCGCGATCACGCAGCCCGCGTTGTTCGTCGGAGGCGAGCTCGACCCCACCACCATCTGGATGGCCGGCGCCATCAAGGCGTTCCCCGAGACGCTGCCGGGCCTGACCGCCGCCCACATCCTCGACGGCTGCGGCCACTGGATCCAGCAGGAGCGCCCGGGCGAGGTCAACCGCCTCCTCATCGGCTGGCTCAAGGGCCTGGCCGCCGGGTGAACCGTCGTCTTCCGGCGTGCGGGCGATCGCACTTTTCGGTCGCGTCTACTGTCCGAAAAGCAGCGGTCACGCGGCGTGGCCGTTCGTTGGGTAGGGTCGAATCATGCGCCACCTCAAGAGCCGGTTCCTGCCCCTTGCCGCTTTCGCCGTGTGCATTTTCGCCGCCGGGTGCGGCGAGGTCAACAACACCATTGACCAGGCCCAGGCGTGCCTGGAAGCGCCGAAGATCGTCACCGATCTGGGCGCGCAGATCACCAAGCTGACCGACGACCCGCAGGCCATGGACAAGGCGCTCGACGACGCCGCGACCAAGCTCAACGACGTGGCCGACTCGGCTGCCAACACCACGCTCAAGGAGGCCACCAACGACCTGGCCGCGACCCTGAGCGGCATCTCCGTCAACAACGTCAACGACGCCGTCGACGCGGCGCAGAAGGTCGGCACCGACTCGGCCGCCTACCTGGAGAAGGTCGCCAAAGCCTGCACCGGCTGACCTCCGACGGAAAGGGCTATCCCGACTTCTCTAGGGGAAAAGTAGACGAATTACCGTTTTTGTCATGGAACCCGACCCGCGTTTCACCTTGGCCAACGAACGCACCTTCCTCACCTGGCTGAGCACGGCGCTGGCGCTCAGCGCGGGCGGGGTGGCCATGGCGGCGGTGCCGGCCGACGTGTTCGTGCCCTGGATCCGCACCACCCTGGCCATCATGCTCGTCACCCTCTCCGCCCTGGCCGCGGGCATGGCCTACCCGCGCTGGCGCAACATCCAGCGCGCCCTGCGCCGGCAGGCGCCGCTGCCTCCGCCCGCGCTCGCGGCCGTCTTCGGCTACGGCGTCGCGGCCGTCGCCGTGATCGCCCTCGTCCTCATCGTCCTGTCGATCTGAGGCCGCGGGTGGGGGAGAAGGCGAAGACGCCCGACGAGGAGATCTGGGACCAAGGGCTGCAGAGCGAACGCACCCGGCTGGCCTGGGTGCGCACGGCGGTGGCCCTGGCGACCGGCGGGCTCGGCGCGGCCGGCCTGTCCGCCAGGCACGGCCTGCCCCTCCTCGCGGTCACGGGATTCGCCCTGGCCGCGCTCTGCGGCGCCGTGCTCCTGATCAGGACCAGGGCCCGGTTCCGCCGGGTGCAGGCCGCCCTGCACGGCGGCCGGCCCCTGGACTCCCGGCTGGACGCCGCCTTTGCATGGCTTGGCACGTTGAGCCTGGTCGCGGGCGCCATCGCCTTCGTCCTCACGGTCAGCTAGGCCGTCACGCGGGCCAGGGTTGCGATGTTCCGCCAGGTGGGCGGACACTCGAAAGCGAGGGGGTGACCTCGTTGACCGAAGAACTCAGGACCGTGCCCTTCGAATGCCGCCGATGCTGGCATGTCTGGGAAGAGCAGTATCTGGTCAGGCGCATCGACGACCGTCACGGCAACGAGACCGAGGTGTGGCTGCGCGACGGCCTGCCCGCGCTGCCTCCGGGGCCGGGCGTGATCTGCCCGAGCTGCGGGTGCCAGCAGTCCACCAGGTTCCCGGACGGCTATCTGTCGCGTCATCCGGAGCTCGTCCCGCCGGCCGAGCCCGCCGGGCCCGACGCGACACCGCTGCTGAGCCCGGTGCAGCCGCCGGTCCACCGGCACCTGACCTGACTGTTGGTGAGCATTCCATAGCGCTAAGTGTTACAAAGGCTCGCCTTGTCGGGCGTACGGGACCGGACGGACACTCGGGTCCGACACCGATCCGCAGCCGGGGGTGGTCTTGGTGCCCGATGGTTTCGACACCCGTGAGATGTGGCCGTTCGCATGCCTGTGCTGCCTGTACGTGTGGGAGGAGCAGTTCGTCGTCAGACACCTCGCAGACTCCCACGGCAACGCGGCCGAGATCTGGTTCAGTTCCGGAGTCCGCGTGCCGCCGCCCTGGTCGGGGGCGTGCTGCCCCGGCTGCGGCGCGTACGACGTGACGTCGCTCCCCTCCGGCTACCTGGCCCGCCACCTCGAGCTGGTGGCCATGCCGGAGGAGCCGCCGCAGCCGGTGCTCGGGCCCGCGGCCCGGCCGGGCAGGGCGCCCGCTGATCGGGCGCCCCGGCCCGGCCGGCTGCTGATCGCGCTGGGCGTGCCGTTGGTCGCGTTCCTCGCGTACGAGCTGTACACCACGTTGACGGCGGCGGCCCGCCCGCACGGCTAGCTCAGGCTGTCGAGCAACGCCTGAGCTAGCTCAGGCTGTCGAGCCACGCCTGGTGCAGGCCCGCGAACCGTCCGGAGGCGGCGATGAGCCGGGCCGGCGAACCGTCTTCGACGACCTCCCCCCGCTCCATCACCAGCACCCGGTCGGCGATCTCCACCGTCGACAGCCGGTGCGCGATGATCAACGCGGTCCTGTCGGCGAGGATCGTGCGCAGCGCACGCTGGACGAGCCGTTCGCTCGGCACGTCGAGGCTGGAGGTGGCCTCGTCGAGGATGAGCACGGCGGGATCGGCGAGGAAGGCCCTGGCGAACGCGACGAGCTGCCGCTGGCCGGCCGACATGCGGCCGCCCCGCTTGCCCACCTCGGTGTCGTAGCCGTCGGGCAGGCCCACGATGAACTCGTGCGCGCCGATCGCCTTGGCGGCCTCGCGCACCTGCCGGTCGGTCGCGTCGGGGCTGCCGAACCTGATGTTGTCGGCGACCGTGCCGCTGAACAGGAAGTTCTCCTGCGTGACCATGACCACGGCCTGGCGCAGCGCGGGCTCGTCCAGCGTGCGCAAATCGACGCCGTCGAGCAGCACGCGGCCCTCGGTGGGGTCGTAGAAGCGGGAGATCAGCTTGGCCAGCGTCGTCTTGCCCGCGCCCGTCGCGCCGACCAGGGCGACGCTCTGCCCGGCCGGGATCGTCAGGTCGAGGCGGGGCAGGATCGGCATCTCCTCGACGTAGGCGAACCTCACGCCCTCGAAACGCACCTTGCCCCGCGCCCCGCCCGGCGGCAGTGCCGCGGGCTCGCGCGGCTCGGGCACGGACGGCTCCTCCTCCAGCACGCCGGACAGCTTCTCCAGCGCCGCGCCCGCCGATTGCAGCGTGTTGTAGAACTGGCTGACCTCCTGCATCGGCTCGTAGAACTGGCGCAGGTAGAGCAGGAACGCCGCCAGCACGCCGACCTTCACCTCACCGTGGAGCGCCAGCCAGCCGCCGTAGAGCAGCACCCCGCCGATCGTCATGTTGCCGATGAGCTTGATGCCGGTCATGAACGTCGCGCCGAGCTGCATGCTGCGGGCGTTGGCGCCGCGGTAGTCGTCGTTGAGCTGCTGGAAGATCTCCTGGTTGCGGGGCTCCCTGCGGAAGGCCTGCACGGCGCGGATGCCGGTCATCGACTCCACGAAGTGCACGATCACCAGCGCCACCGTCTCGCGCGTGCGCCGGTAGACGATCGCCGACTGCCGGCGGAACCACTTGGTGAACAGCAGCAGGAGCGGCAGCGGGACCAGCGCCACCAGGCCCAGGTGCACGTCGAGCACCAGCAGCAGCACCGCCGTGCCCACCATGGTCAGCACGGCCTTGACCAGCGCGTCGAACCCCGACTGCAGCAGCTCGGCGATGGCCTCGACGTCGGAGGTCAGCCGCGAGATGACCCGCCCGGAGGTGTACTGCTCGTGGAAGCTCAGCGACAGGCGCTGGAAGTGGTCGAACACCCTCCTGCGCAGCTCCAGCAGGATGCTCTGGCCGATCCGGCCCGACAGGCGCAGGAACGCCTGCCGCGTGATCGCCTGCGTGACGGCCGCGCCCAGGATCACCCCGACCACGGTGAGCAGCACGGAGGGGCCGGATCCCTGCCGGATGGGTGGGATGCCGGAGTCGATCCCGATCGAGACCAGGAAGGGGATCGAGAGGCCGGCCGCGTTCGAGACCACGATGATCCCGACCAGCAGCGTGATCTTCTTCCGGTACGGGCGCAGCAGGTTGCCCAGCAGCCGCCGGGAGCGCGCCCGCAGCAGGACGGAGACCTTCTCCGGCAGCTCGTCCTGGTCCTCGGAGGCGACGCCGCGCCAGGACGCCGTGCCGGGCGCGTTCTGCGGGGGCGGCGGTGTGGTGGTCTTGGTCATCGCAGCGCCCCTTCCGACGCGCCGTCGAAGTCGGCGTCCTGGGCGAGCAGCTCGCGGTATTCGGGCACCTTCGCCAGCAGCTCCTGGTGCTGCCCGACGTGCGTGATCGTGCCGTCACGCAGCAGCGCCACCTTGTCGGCCAGCAGCACGGTGGAGGCGCGGTGGGCGACGACGATGCCGGTCGCCTCGCGCAGCACGTGCCGCAGCGCCTCCTCCACGAGGGCCTCGGTCTCGACGTCGAGCGCGGACAGGGTGTCGTCGAGGACCAGGATCCGCGGCCTGCTCAGCACCGCCCTGGCCAGGGCGAGCCGCTGCCGCTGGCCGCCGGACAACGACAGGCCCTGCTCGCCGATGCGGGTGTCGAGCCCCCACGGCAGGTCGTAGACGAACATGGCCTGCGCGGTCTGGATGGCCGCGGCGAGCTCTTCCTCGGTGGCGTCGCGCCGGCCGAGCATGAGGTTCTCGCGCACGCTCATCGAGAACAGCGTCGGCTCCTCGAACGCGGTGGCCACCACCTGGCGCAGCGTCGTCAGCTTGAGGTCGCGTACGTCCTGCCCGTCGATCGTGACGCGGCCCGAGGTGGGGTCGAGCAGGCGGGGCACCAGCGCGGTCATCGTGGTCTTGCCCGCCCCGGTAGCGCCCACGACGGCGACCGTCTCGCCGGGCTTGACCTCGAGCCACACGTCGCGCAGCACCGGCTCGTCAGCGTCGGCGAAGCGGAACCCGACCCCTTCGAAGCGCAGATGGCCGCGCGGCTGTTCGATGGTCTGGGTGCCGCCCTCGATGGCAGGGACGGTGTCCATGACCTCCATGAGGCGGTCGGCGGAGGTCATGGCCTCCTGACCCATGGCGAGGATGTAGCCGAGGCTCGCGATCGGCCACACGAGCTGCAACATCAGCGTGGTGAACGCCACCAGAGCGCCCAGCGTCAGCGCGCCCGAGCCGACGGCCAGCGCCCCGAGCAGCAGCACCAGGGCCAGGGTGATGTTGGGGATGATCTCCAGGAAGGAGAAGAACCTGGCCGACAGCCGCACCTTGGCCATCGAGGTGCCGTACACCTTGAGCGCGGCGTCGTCGTAGCGGTCGTAGACGTGGTGGCGGCGGCCGAACGCCTTGATCGTGCGGATGCCGAGCGCCGACTCCTCGACGAGCGTGGCGAGGTCGCCCTGCTCGTCCTGCACCTGGCGGGAGATCTTGATGTAGCGCTTCTCGAAGCGCAGCGACGTCCAGACGATCGGCACGGACGAGGCCAGCACCAGCAGCCCGAGCGGCCAGTACTTGTTGAGCAGCAGCACGGTCACCGTGATCAGCTGCAGGATGTTCATGACCAGGAAGAGCATGCCGAAGCCGAGGAACCGGCGGATCGTCGACAGGTCGGTGGTCGCCCGAGATAACAGCTGACCCGACTGCCAGTCACCGTGGAAGCCCATGGGCAGGCGCTGCAGGTGCTCGTAGAGGTCGTCGCGGATGCGAGTCTCCAGGCCGAGCACCGGTTTGACCTGGGCCCATCGCCTGAAGAAGATCAGCAGGGCTTCGACCACGCCGACGCCGATCGCGAGCAGGCCGAGGGGGAGCAGCCCCGCGGAGTCACCGTTGGCCACGGGGCCGTCGATGACCTGCTCGCTGATGAGCGGGAGCGCGAGGCCGGCGCCGATGCCGACGATCGCGGCCAGCCAGATGAAGACCAGCCTGGTGGCGTATGGGCGGAGGTAGGACTTCATCCGCCACAAGGAGTTGGAGGACAGCAGGGGACGGCGAGGTTTGTGCGTATCGGGAGGCATCCCATCTAGGCTAATACGTGGGATCAACAGATTTTCTGTGGCCAAGAGGTGGGGTTCACGTTTCTGACGTGGGAAAACGTGAAAGACCATGCACGCCTCGGCTGGCCATCACTTTTGTTGTGGTCTGTTGGGGAATGTTCCTCGAGGCTGCTCCACTTTGCGGGGGATCATGATCGACAGTACGGAACTGTCTCACCTGCGCCGCTGCGTCGAACTGGCCAGGCAGGCATTGGAGGAGGGCGACGAGCCGTTCGGCTCGGTCCTCGTCTCCGGAGACGGCGCCGTCCTGGCCGAGGACCACAACCGGGTGGCCTCGGGCGACCGCACCCGCCATCCGGAGTTCGAGCTGGCGCGCTGGTCGGCGGCGAACATGACGCCGCAGGAACGCGCCGCCGCCACCGTCTACACCTCAGGCGAGCACTGCCCGATGTGCGCCGCCGCCCACGCCTGGGTGGGGCTGGGCCGGATCGTGTACGTCGCGTCGTCGCAGCAGCTGGCCGGCTGGCTGAGCGAGCTGAACGTGCCCCCGCCGCCCGTGCGCACGCTCCCCGTCAACGAGGTCGCGCCGGAGGTGACGGTGGAGGGGCCGGTGCCCGAACTCGCCGACGAGGTCCGCGAGCTGCACCGCCGCTGCTACGCCAGGTCCTGAACGCCCTCTGGCCGGCACGGCCCACGGCATCCCGGCGCGCGGCCGTCCCTAGAATGGACCATGCTCACTGAGCCCGGAGGGCCCCCGGCTGAAGGGCCCCTGTCCCGGGGCCGCATCGTCGCCGCGGCCATCGACCTGATCGAGCGCGAGGGCGCCGACGCGATCTCCATGCGGCGCGTCGCGGCCGGGCTCGGCGTCGGCGTGATGTCCCTCTACAACCACGTGCCCAGCAAGGACGCCCTGCTCGACGCGGTGGCCGAGGCGGTGCTGAGCGAGATCGAGTTCACCGACGACCCCGGGGTGCACTGGACCGACAGGGTGCGCGCGCAGGCGCGGGCCTTCCGGCAGATCGCGCACGACCATCCGCGTTCCACCATGCTCGTGGTCAGCCGGCAGCTCCACACCACCGCCGGCCTGCTGCCCGTCGAGCGGGCGCTGGCCACGCTGCGCAGCGCCGGGTTCGACGGTGCCGACGCGGTCCGGATGTTGCGCATGTTCATCGCGTTCATCGTCGGCTCGCTGCTGCGGGAGGTCGGGGTGACCCCGGCCTTCGCACCCGTCCACGGGGGGCCGGTCACGGTCGGCGAGGTCGATGCCGTGCTGTTCCCCGAGGTGAGCGCGCTGGCAGGGCTGCTCGGTCAGTGCGATCACGAGGCCGAGTTCGCGTTCGGGGTCGAGCTGCTCCTGCGGGCCATGGAGGTGCATCCGGGGCGCAGGCAGGGCACCCGGTGAGTCCGGGTGCCCGGTCCGCTTCTAGTACCAGTTGTGCGATCTGAAATGACCCCAGGCGCCGCAAGGCCGGCCGTACCTCCCCTTGATGTATGCCAGGCCCCACCGGATCTGCGTCTCGGGGTTGGACCGCCAGTCGTGGCCCGCGCCCCGCATCTTGCCCGCGGGCAGCGCCTGCGGGATGCCGTACGCTCCGGACGAACGATTACGGGCCCGGTGGTTCCAGTTGCTCTCCCTGGTCCACAGGTTGTCCAGGCAGCGGAACTCCTTGAGGTTCCACGACCGCTGGACGACCTGCCCCAGGGCGATTCGCTTGTTCCTGCTGGCCGGCTTCCTGGCCGTGATCTTCGGATGCGCCGTCGTGGTCCAGACCCGGGTCTTCGGCCGCGCCGGCGTGGTCCAGACCCGGGTCTTGGGTTGCGCCGTCGTGGTCCAGGCCCGGGTCTTGGCTGGAGGCGCTGACTCCGCCCGGGCCGGTGTGCCACCGAACGCGGTGAGCGCGGTGACGGAGATGAGAGTGGTGCTGAGCGCGCGTTTGCTGTCCAAGTCGATCCTTGCTGTCGGGTCGCGTGCGGACAGGCGCGCTTCTTCCAGCGCCCCTTGCCGGTCCGCGTCCGTGGCTCGGACGTGGAGAATCCGCGTGGCCCTCCGGGATTCCGGTGCACCGCCCGATCGTGCTGGGCGGCCCGGAGTGCGCCGCGACGTGTCCTCTAGCACGATTCCTATTACGCTCCGTAATCGCGGGTCGCGGATCGCGACACGGCGTGGACAGGTGTTTGTGTCACCGTTGCGGATAAAACACCCGCTCGCTGGGCCAGGATTGCCCGCCCCGTCGCGCATATGGGGCGGGCTTGCCGGAAAAAACGGCCAAGCCTGAGGTTTGGCTCAGGGGCAAGGGTGGGAGGGGGCGTTCTCTCCGGGTGGGGCCACGGCGCGCCGGACCTCTGCTCGATGGGACCGAGACGTGATCAGGGAGTGCGGAAAGTCCCGGCCCGCGCCGTTCTGTAGGGTCGGGGCCATGAGTCTCAGCGACATTCCGCTCCGCACCCTCGACGACGCTCCCACTACGCTCGGTGACCTCGCGGCCGGCAAAGCCGCCCTGATCGTCAACGTGGCCTCCCGGTGCGGCCTCACCCCGCAGTACGCCGGCCTGGTCAAGCTCCAGCAGGAGTACGGCCCGCGCGGCTTCACGGTGATCGGCATGCCCTGCAACCAGTTCGCCGGCCAGGAACCGGGCACGGCGGAGGAGATCCAGCACTTCTGCGCGGCGACCTACGGCGTTGACTTCCCGCTGCTGGCCAAGGCCGACGTCAACGGCCCCGGCCGCCACCCGCTCTACGCCGAGCTCACCCGGTCGACCGACGCCGACGGCGAGGCCGGTGACGTCCAGTGGAACTTCGAGAAGTTCCTGGTGGACCGGGCGGGCGAGGTCGTCGGCCGCTTCCGCCCCCGCACGGCCCCGGAGGACCCCGCCCTCGTCTCGGCCGTCGAGAAGGTGGTGTAACCGCCGGTGGCGGCCCGGCCTGGCAGGACGGCGAAAGGTTGGCGCACGTGTCGTTCGAGATGGAAAGTCCGCTTACACGTGTAGTGAGCGCATCGCTGCGGAAGGTAATCGGGTGAGCCGTGGCTGGTTCCTTCGCCGGCCCGCACACTGGCCTGATGTTCCGCAGGGGGTTCGCGATGACGATCAATCCGTACGCAGGATCGCCCTTCAGCTACGTCTCCGAACCCGCCGCGGCCCCCTACTCGATCGTCGAGCTGATGCCGGGCGTCCGCAACCTGTGCGAATACGTCCGGCTGGCCCCCGGCGAACGGGTGCTGCTGCTCATGGAGCACACCGTCGATCCCGTCGTCGTGCAGGCCATCGCCGCCGGCGCGGCCTTCCGCGGAGCTGACGTCCGCATCCTGTCCGTGCCGCCGTTCAGCGCCGGCGGCTGGGACAGGGAGGCGCCGCTGCAGATCGAGACGGCCGCGTTCCCCGAGGCCGACGTCGTGATCAGCGGAACCTGGTGGGGCGAGGTGCACACCGCGCCGCTGTTCTTCGACCAGATCAAGTCCCGCTCCTCCCGTTTCCTGTCACTGCACATGACCGCCACGGCCGGCGCGCTGCTCACCGGCGGCCGGCTGCCCGCCGAGGTGTTCTACGCGCTGCTGCGCCGGGCGTTGCGGCAGTTGTCGGGGGCCGGGCGCATCCGGGTGACGTCCGGGCGGGGGACCGACGTGACGTTCTCCGGCCTGACCTTCGACCCCGACCCGGGCGCGCTGCGGCCCGGCGACTGGCGGCCCTTCCCGTACGGCGGCGCGAACTTCTGGCCCGCCGGCACCGAAGGCGTGATCATGCTCGAGGACAGCACGGTCACCGGCGTGCCCGAGGAGCCCGTGCGCCTCACCCTCGAAGGCAACCTGGTCCGCAAGATCGAGGGCGGGGCGGAGGCGGAGAGGCTGCGGCGGTACGCCCCCGAGGGCTTTTACATGCGCCACGGCCTGATCGGGCTGAACCCGAAGGTGCGGATCGCCGGCGGGACCCAGTTCGAGCGGGAGAAGCACGCCGGGGCCTTCTACTGCGGCATCGACGGGCTGACCGGCGGCGAGCCCGTCACGACGGGCCCGGGTTTCGCGCACTGCGACTGCCAGATGGACCGGCCCACCGTCACGGTGGACGGCGAGCTCTTCATCGAGCAGGGGCGGCTGCTGCTGCTCGACGAGCCGGAGATCCAGGAGGTGGCCGCACGATTCGGCCCGCCGGAGGTGGTCCTCGACGACAACCCGGTCATGATCCTTCCCCGCCGCTACGCGGGCCGCCCCGCGCAGTAGCCCCGTCAGCGGCTCACGGCGCAGGAGCCGGGCCGGCCGCTCGCCGGGCAGGAGCCCCGTCAGCGGCGGGGGCCGCAACTGCCCCTGATGATGAGCTCCGTGGGCAGGACCACGCTCCGGGCCCTCCTGGTGCCCGCGCGCAGGACGAGCTCCGCCGCGCGGTAGCCCATGTCACGCCCCGGCTGGGCGATCACCGTCAGCGGCGGCGAGCACAGCTCGGCCCAGGGCACGTCGTCGTACATGACGAGCGAGACGTCTTTCGGCACTCTCAGGTCGAGCTCCCTGGCCGCCAGCACGGCCGCCTCCCCGAGCACGTTGCCGCCGGCCACCACGGCCGACAGGTCGGGGCGGCTCTGGAAGAGGCCGGAGGCGGCGGCGTACGCGGAGTCGCGGCTGCCGGTGCCGAACACGATCAGCTCCTCGTCCACCGGAGCGCCCACGGCCGCCCTGAAGGCGTGCGCGCGGCCCTCGTGGCCGGGGCCGCCGAGGAAGGCGATGCGCTTGTGCCCGAGGCCGCGGAGATAGCGGACCGCCGTACGGATGCCCGCCCGGTCGTCGGCCACCACGGCGGGGACGTCCAGCGGCCGGGCCGGGGGAGCGGGCGGCAGGCCGTCGAGGGCCATGAGGTCTCCCACGGCGGACGGCCGGGTGTCGTCTGCGGACGCCTGGCCGGGAATCCGGTCGGCGAAGATCACGATCATGCCCGCGCGTATCGCCGGGGCCCAGGTTTCCGCGTCTCCTGACGGGACGGCTATCAGGCGGTCTACGCTCTGTTCGAGCAGCATGCCGATCAGGTCGGCCTCCTGCTCGGGATCGCCGCCGGTCGAGCCCAGGACGACGGGCTCGCCCACCGAGCGGGCGCAGGCCAGCACGCCTTCCGCCAGCTGCCCGTAGAACGTGTCGGTCAGGTCGGGGACGAGCAGGCCCATGCCGCCCGTGCGGCGCTGGCGCAGGTTGCGGCCCAGGGCGCTGGGGCGGTAGTCGAGCTGGGCGGCGGCGGCCAGGACGCGCTCCCTGGCGGCGGCGCTGGCCGAGCCGCCCGACAACACCCGGGAGACGGTGGCGACGCCCACGCCGGCCGCCTCGGCCACATCTTTGATCGTCGCCCGCTTCGCCATGGAAACGATTCCATCATGCTTTCCAGGAATCGGGAAGTGCGGCGTGCCGACAACGGCTGCTCACGCTGTAACCCTTGACACCGATGTCCGTTTCGGGTGAGATGCTTGAAAACGTATCCACGCGAGTGGGCACACGGAACCAACGTCCGGGCCACAGCCCTGGAGCGCGAAGGAATGTCATGGCATCCATCGTTCTGACGAACGTCGACAAGATCTACGCCGGTGGCGTAAAGGCCGTGAACGGGCTCAACCTTGAGATCAGGGATGGCGAGTTCATGGTGCTGGTCGGTCCGTCCGGTTGCGGTAAGTCGACCGCGCTCCGGATGATCGCGGGCCTGGAGGACATCAGCGGCGGTGAGATCTCCATCGGCGAGAAGGTCGTCAACCACCTGCCGCCCAAGGACCGCGACATCGCGATGGTCTTCCAGAACTACGCGCTCTACCCACACATGACGGTCGAGGAGAACCTCGCCTTCGGCCTCAAGCTCCGCAAGATGCCGAAGCCGGAGATCCAGAAGCGCGTCGGCGAGGCGGCCAAGATGCTCGGCCTCGAGACCTACCTCAAGCGCAAGCCCGCCGCCCTGTCCGGTGGTCAGCGCCAGCGTGTCGCGATGGGCCGCGCCATCGTGCGTGAGCCGCAGGCCTTCCTCATGGACGAGCCGCTGTCCAACCTCGACGCCAAGCTCCGCGTCTCGATGCGCGCCTCGCTCAACACGCTGCACGAGCGCCTCGGCGTCACCACGGTGTACGTCACCCACGACCAGGTCGAGGCCATGACCCTCGGCGACCGGGTCTGCGTGTTGCGCGACGGCATCCTCCAGCAGGTCGACACCCCGCAGAACCTGTTCGACAAGCCGGTCAACCTGTTCGTTGCCGGGTTCATGGGCTCGCCCGCGATGAACTTCGTCACCGCCGAGCTCGTCCGCGGCGACGGCGGCGCCGCCGTCGCCTTCGCCGACATCAAGCTCTCGATCCCCGACTCGACCTTCACCGACAAGCCGGGCCTCGACCAGTACGTCGGCAAGAAGATCATCCTCGGCATCCGCCCCTCCGACTTCGAGGACGCCGGTTCGGCCGGCAACCACGCCAACGGCTGGGCCACGCTGCCGGTCAAGGTGGAGGTCACCGAGGAACTGGGCTCCGAGATCAACGTGCTGTTCCTGATCGACGCCCCGCCGGTGGAGCACAAGGACACCGTGGCGGCCGCCGACTCCGGAGAGGACGAGGAGGCGTCGCTGCCGCTCGTGGGCGACAAGTCCCTGTGGACGGCCCGCGTCAACGCCCGCAGCCACGCGCGCTCCGGCCAGAACCTCGACCTGGTCGTCGACACGCACAACCTGCACTTCTTCGACACGACCTCCGGCCTGGCCATCGGCCACGAGGCCAACCGCTGAGTCTCCCGCTGTCTCCTGATTCCCGGCCGTGAGCACGCTCACGGCCGATCGGGCCCCCACCGCGACCCCCTCCCGCGGCGGGGGCCCGCCCTTTACCACGCGGAAGGTCAGCGGCCGATCCTGGCCGACACCATGGCCTGCAGCCTCCGGGGCACGAACCGGCCGACCGCGACGATGACCTTGTAGCGCAGGCTCGGCACCGACACGCTCTTGCCCAGCGCCAGGTCGCGCATCGCGCCGCGGACCACGTCGTCGGCCTTCAGCCACAGCGGCCCGGGGATGCCCGAGGGGTCCATCCCGGCGCGCTGGTGGAACTCGGTCCGCACGAACCCGGGACACAGGGCCATGATCCTGATGCGGGGATGGCCCACCACGTGCGCGGCCGACTCGCTGAAGCTGACCACCCACGCCTTGGACGCGCCGTAGGTGCCGCGGGTGAAGAACGCAGCCGCGGACGCCACATTGACGATCGCGCCCCTGCCGCGCTTCTTCATCGCGGGCAACGCGGCCAGCGTCAGCCTCAGCACCGCCTCGCAGTGCACCCGGAGCATGCGCACCTCGTCGTCGACCGGCGCATCGGGGAAGCTGTCCTGGTTGCCGAAGCCGGCGTTGTTGACCAGCAGGTCGACCCCGTGGCGGAGCCTGGACTCGACCCTGGTGACCCCCTCGTCGCTCGCCAGGTCGGCGGGCAGCACCTCGACGTCGACGCCGTAGCGGAGCCTGAGCTGCTCGGCGGCCAGGACGAGCCGCTGCTCGTCGCGCGCGACCAGGACGAGTGAGAACGCGTCGGCGGCCAGGCGCCTCGCGAAGGCGGCGCCGATGCCGGCGGTCGCGCCCGTGATCAGTGCGGTAGGCATGCCTGAACACTAACGTTCATGGCAGGATGACGGCGTGCGCCCCGTCCTGGCCGTGCTCGTCCTCCTGGCCCTCACCGCCTGCTCGGCCCAGGCCCCCTCGCCTGAGCCCTCCGCCGGATCGACCGGCCCGGCGGCCACCGCGACCGCCGCCCCCTCGGCGTCCGCGCCCACGACCGCCACGCCGGCCGAGCGGGGCCGGCTGCAGTTCGCGAAGATCGGCGAGTTCGACAAACCCGTCGCGTTCGCCGTGCGCGAGGGGGACGACCGCCTCTACGTCGCCGAGCAGACCGGCAGGCTGCGCACCTCCGCCGGCGACACGGTGATCGACCTGTCCCGCGAGGTGAGCAGCGGCAACGAGCAGGGGCTGCTCGGCGTGGCGTTCCATCCGAGCGGGCGGTGGGTCTACCTCGACTGGACCGACGCCCAGGGCGACACCCACGTCACCGAATGGGCCTACGACGGCTCCAAGGCGACGGCCAGGCGTGACGTGCTCACCCAGGAGCAGCCGTTCGCCAACCACAACGGCGGCCAGCTCGCCTTCGGGCCCGACGGCCACCTCTACATCGCGCTCGGCGACGGCGGCGGCGCGGGCGACCCGCTGGGCAACGGCCAGAACCTCGGCACGCTGCTCGGCAAGATCCTGCGCATCGACCCGCGCGGAGACCCGTACACGATCCCCAAGGACAACCCGTTCGCCGGCAAGAACGGCGCCAAGGGCGAGATCTGGGCGTACGGGCTGCGCAACCCCTGGCGGTTCACCTTCGACCGCGAGTCCGGCGACCTGTGGATCGGCGACGTCGGCCAGAACGAGTGGGAGGAGGTCGACCACCAGCCGGCGGGCTCGGAAGGCGGCGAGAACTACGGCTGGAGCCTGCGCGAGGGCAAGGAGCGCTTCCACGGCGGCGAGGGCGGCGACCTGACCGAGCCGGTGATCGTCTACCCGCTGGGGGAGGACGGCAACTGCTCGGTGATCGCCGGGCCGGTCTACCGCGGCACGAAGATCCCCTGGCTGCGGGGGCGCTTGCTGTACGGCGACTTCTGCGCCGGCTGGATCAAGGCCGCGCCTGTCGATGGGCCTGTCGATGGGCCCGATGAGGCGGCGGAGGTCGGTGAGGTCGAGCAGCTGTCGTCGTTCGGCGAGGGGCACGACGGCGAGCTCTACGCGCTCAGCCTGCAGGGCCCGCTCTACCGGATCGAGCCCGCCTGACCGTCGCGGTCCGGCGGATCGCCGGCCGGCCGGCTTCGCCTGACCCGCTCGATCAACTCCTCGACCTGGCCGTTCAGCCTGGCCCCCCGGATCCACCCCGCGTAGTGGGTGAGGAAGATCACCATCTCGCGCAGCTCGGGCTCGGTGAGGTCGCCGGTGCGCAGGGCCGCGTCAAGCTGGACGTCCGTCATCTCGTCGAAGCCCTGCCCGACGAGGAGCCCGAGAAGGAGCAGGCGACGCTCCCTGTCCGACAGGGCCGTCCTCGACCACACCTCGGCGAACTGGCGCTCGGCCGTCATGCCGAAGGAGTCGACGGTCTCCATGGCGGGGTCTGTCATCGCGCGCTCCCGGTTGTCGCAAGGGATCCTCACATCTTTCGCTACCTCTTGAGTTGGCTTAACGGGGGTTGCATGGACGTTGCACGCCCAGTCCATCACGGAGTGCCGCCCGCGCGGGGTTGACACTCGGGCTCGTCACACGTGCGGAGGGGTCAGGCCCGGCCGTGTTCCTCGTGGGCGCGGCGCAGGAGCGCCATGAGGCTCTCCTCCTCCCGGATCCACCGCCTGTGCTTCTCTGGCAGGCGTTTGAGCTGCTCCTCCTCGGCGAGCAGCCGCTGGTAGATTTGCTCGCGCACGTCCGGGTCGTGCTCCACCTCCAGGTACTCCTGCGCGTGCCGGCGCGCGGCGGAGACCGCGTTCTGCGCCCGCCCCCGGCCGCTGACCAGCGAGGCCACCACGGTGACCAGCAGCACGCCGAGGATCACCAGCAGGGACAGCCCGGTGGGGACCTCGATCACCGGCACCGGCTCGCCGTCGTTGATGAACGGCACGTTGTTCTCGTGCAGGGCGTGCAGGATCAGCTTCACGCCGATGAAGCCGAGGATGACGGCCAGCCCGTACGACAGGTAGATCAGCCGGTCGAGCAGGCCGTCGAGCAGGAAGTAGAGCTGCCGGAGCCCCATCAGGGAGAACGCGGTGGCGGTGAAGACGAGGTAGACGTCCTGGGTCAGGCCGAAGATCGCCGGGATGGAGTCGAGGGCGAACAGGATGTCGGTGCCGCCGAGGGCGGTCATGACGAGCAGCATGGGCGTCATCACCCGCCGGCCGTTCTCGACGGTGAACAGCTTGTCGCCGTCGTACGTGTCGGACGCCGGCAGCAGCCTGCGGGCGATGCGGACCATGACGTTGTCGGGGGTGTGGCTGTCCCCGCCCTCGGGCTTGAACAGGTTGCCCGCCGTCACCAGCAGGATGAGGCCGAACACGTAGAACACCCAGGCGAACCGGTCGATCAGCGTCGCTCCGAGCCAGATGAACCCGCTCCTCGCGATCAGCGAGAACACGATGCCGAACAGCAGCACCTTCTGCTGGCCCGCCCGCGGAACCTTGAAGCCGCCCAGGATGACGAGGAAGACGAACAGGTTGTCGACCGACAGCGCCTTCTCCGTGACGTAGCCGGCGAAATACTCCGCTCCCGGGTCGGAACCGCCGAAGATCCACACGACCACGCCGAACACCAGGGCGACGCCGACGTACAGAGCCGACCAGAACGACGCCTCGCGCAGGGTGGGGATGTGCGCCTTGCGTACGTGGAAGATGAAGTCGAACAGCAGGAGGCCGGCGATCCCTGCGATCGTCAGCCACCACACCGCGGCGGGCACGTCCACTCCGGGGTTCCTCTCTGTCGGCCGTCGCGAGGGGCGACTCGGGGCGGGGCTCGGGACCTGGCATGAGCTACCCGATCACGGCGGCGGTAAGCCTCAGCGCCGGCCAGGTCACGCTCGCCCGCAAGGACCTGCTCGCGACCTCCACCGGTCCGGCGGCTCGCGCGTCGGCGGTGTCCGCAACCTGGAGGCCGGAGCCGTCCTCGGGGGCGCGGCGCGTCGAACCCGCGAGGGCCGGGCGACGTCTTAGGGGTGTGCATCGACTCGCCCTCATCGCCGCCCTGTTCGCCGTTTCGCTGGCCGGATGCTCGGAGGGGGCGCCATGCACGCTGATCGGCACCCCGGTCGGCGTGTCGGTGACGGTGAAGGCGCCGGTCGCCGCGCAGGCGGACACCGCTGAGATGGAGGCGTGCTGGGACGGCGCCTGCCGGCAGGCCAGGGCCGAACTCCGTACGGTCCGGCGGGCCGGAGAAGAGACCTGCGACGGTGACACCTGCTCGGTGACCGCGGTCCCGACCGCGGACAAGCGCGGATTCGGCACCGTCCAGGGCTTGCCGAAACGGCCGGTGGAGGTACGGCTGACGCTCAAGGGAGCGGGCTCCGAGCCGGTGGCCGAGCACACCGTCACGGTCACCCCGAAGGGGCGCTTTCCCAACGGTCCCGGGTGCGGGGAGGGCGGCCCGAACGTCGTGCTCACCGTCGAGGCCGACGGCACGGTGCGGGAGAGCTGACCTGCCATGGTGATCTGGCGCGGTGATCTGGCGCGGTGATCTGGCGCGGTGATCTGGCGCGGTGATCTGGCGCGGTGACCTGCTGCGGTGACCTGCCGCGGTGACCTGCGCTGATTAACACGGCGTTCACATACGGGCAAAAATCGGGAAACGGCCGTCCGTAAGACTCGGCGTGGCTGAGAAGAACCCCGAAAGGACCGCCGTGAGCTACAAGGCTGAGTACATCTGGATCGACGGCACCGAGCCCACGGCTCTGCTGCGCTCGAAGACGAAGATCGTGTCCGACGGGGTCGAGCCTCCGGTCTGGGGCTTCGACGGCTCCAGCACGAACCAGGCCGAGGGCCACGCGTCCGACCGCGTGCTCCGCCCGGTGTTCACCTGCCCCGACCCGATGCGCGGCGGCGACAACGTACTCGTGTTGTGCGAGGTCGAGGAGACCGACGGCGAGCCCCACGCGAGCAACACCCGCGCCCTGCTCCGCCCGATCGCCGAGCAGTACGCCGAGCAGGACTCCTGGTTCGGCATCGAGCAGGAGTACACGTTCTTCAAGGGCAGCCGGCCGCTCGGCTTTCCCGAGGGCGGCTTCCCCGCGCCGCAGGGGCACTACTACTGCGGTGTCGGCGCCGAGGCCGTGTTCGGCCGCGAGATCGTCGAGCTCCACCTCGACCGCTGCCTCGCCGCCGGCCTGAAGATCTCCGGCATCAACGCCGAGGTCATGCCCGGCCAGTGGGAGTTCCAGGTCGGCCCGGCCGGTCCTCTCGAGGTCGCCGACCACCTGTGGGTCGCCCGTTACCTGCTCTACCGGACGGCCGAGGAGTTCGGCGTGGAGGCCACGCTCGACGCCAAGCCCGCCCGCGGCGACTGGAACGGCGCCGGCGCGCACACCAACTTCTCCACCCGCGCCATGCGCGAGGGCTACGACGCCATCATCACCGCCTGCGAGTCACTCGGCGAGGGCGACAAGCCGATGGAGCACGTCTCCCAGTACGGCGCCGACATCGAGCTGCGCCTGACCGGCCATCACGAGACCGCCCCGTGGAACAAGTACACCTACGGCGTCTCCGACCGCGGCGCCTCCGTCCGCATCCCGTGGCAGGTCGAGGTGGACAAGAAGGGCTACATCGAGGACCGCCGCCCCAACGCCAACGTCGACCCGTACGTGGTCACCCGCCTGCTGGTGGGCACCTGCTGCGCCGCGCTGGAGAAGGCCGGCCAGGTCTGACCTCCACGGGGACGGGCGGCGCCTCAAGGACGCCGCCGCGCCCGCCTGCGTGGTAACCCGGGGGCTCCTCGCCGAGGAGCCCCCGTTGGCTGTCACGGGAGGCGGAAGTCCAGGTCCGGCTCGATCTCCGCGACGTCCATCTGGGCTTTCTGCAACCTGCCCGAGTGATCCCAGTTCATGGACTGCCAGCGGGTGAACTGGTCGAGCACCCACATGCCCGACTGGCGGCTGCCGTTGCCGGACTTGCCGTTGCCGCCGAACGGGAGGTGCGCCTCGGCCCCGGACGTCGAGTTGTTGACGCTGACCATGCCGGCCGAGATGCCCTCGCGGAACCGGAAGGCGTGCTTGGCGTTCGTGGTGTAGATGGAGCTCGACAGGCCGTAGCCGGGTAGGTTGGCCAGCTCGATGGCCTCGTCGAGCGTGGCGAACGAGGCCACCCCCACGATCGGGCCGAACGTCTCCTCCAGGAACAGCCGGTCGCCCGGCTGGACGCCGTCGACGACGACCGGGTGGTAGTAGAGGCCCTCGCCGCCGTCGAAGTCGCCGCGCGGGTTGTCCTTCGTGATCCGCCCGACATTTCCCGAAACGACCTTGTGGTGCGGCTGGAGCCAGGTCAGGAACTCCTCGTACCGGTCGGCGAACTTCTGGTCGAGCAGCGGGCCCGCCAGCACGTCGCCCGCCGGGTCGCCGATCTCGGCGGCGCGCAGCGCCCGCGCGAACCGCTCGACGAACTCGTCGTGCACGCTCTCGTGCACGATGACCGTGCCGAGGCTGGTGCAGCGCTGGCCCGCCGTGCCGAAGCCGGAGAACAGCGCACCCTCGACGGCCAGATCCAGCTCCGCGTCCGGCATGATCACCATCGGGTTCTTGCCGCCCAGCTCCAGGCAGGCGGACTGCAGGTGACGCCCCGTCAGCTCGCCGATCTTCCCGCCCACCTCGCTGGAGCCGGTGAAGCCGACCTTCTGCACGGTGCCCTCGCCGAGGGCCAGCTCCAGGCCGTCGAAGGTGTCGGCGCCGCCGGCGAACACGATGTTCAGCACCCCGTCGGGCAGCCCAGCGGCCGTGAACAGCCGGAACATGGCCTCCGCGGAGGCGGCGGCGTACTCGGCGGGCTTCCAGACGACGGCGTTGCCGCAGAGCAGGGCCGGCACCAGATACCACGAGGGCACGGCGACCGGGAAGTTGCCCGCGGTGACGACCGCCGCCACACCGATCGGGTTGCGGAACGTGAACAGGTTCTTGTCCGGCATCTCCGACGGGACCGTCTGGCCGTACAGCCTGCGCCCTTCACCGAGGAAGAAGTCGCAGGTGTCGACGATCTCCCGGACCTCGCCCAGCGCCTCCGCGTACGGCTTGCCGATCTCCTGCGTCACCAGCCGGGCCAGCCGCTCGGCGTTGGCCTCCACCAGCCGCCCGATGGAGGCGATCACCCGGCCGCGTACGGGGGCCGGGACCCTGGCCCACTCGCGCTGGGCCTCCTTGGCGCTGCGGCAGGCGGCGGCGAACGTGCCCGCGTCGGCCAGCCCGACCCGGGCCACGACCTCGCCCGTGCGGGCCGGGTTCAGCGATGTGTACGTGCCGGCGACGGCGGCTTCCTTGCCACCCACCACGGAAACGATCTGACGGCTCACCGGTGCCCTCCTCATAGTTCCTCCGGACAGACAATCATCTCGCCGGAAAAAACCCAAGGAAACCGCGTCGTCAGCCAGCCAGCACGGCGTCGATCACATGCCGCGCGTTGGCGGCGATCGAGGGATTGGTGTGACGGTAGCAGGGGAGCTGGATCAAGGCCATGGACAGCGCCCAGCCGCGCCCGCGTGCCCAGGCCGCGTCGTCGGCGCCGAGCGCGCCGCGGAAAGTCTGCCGGGCGGCGGGCGGCAGCAGGTTCCAGGCCGGGATCAGGTCGCAGGCGGGATCGCCCACGCCCATGGTCGCGAAGTCGATCACGGCGGCGAGCCGGCCGTCCTCGACCAGCAGGTTGGCGGGCATCAGGTCGGAGTGCGCCCACACGGGAGGGCCCGCCCACTCGGGGGCCCGCAGCGCCTCCTCCCACGCCGCCGTCGCCGCGGCGGTGTCGATCAGCCCTTCCAGTTCGCCGATCGCGGCCCGCGTATCGGCGTCCACCACCGGCAGCGGCCCCGCCCGGTAGGCGGCCGGACCGTCCGGCAGGTCGATGCGCTGGAACGCGGCGACGAACCGCGCCAGGTCCTTGGCCAGCGACTCGGCGTCGGCGAGGTGGGCCGGGTCGGGGTTGGCGCCGTCGAGCCAGCGGTAGACGTACCACGGCCAGGGGAAACCCTCGGCGGGCTCGCCCAGGCCGAGCACCGTGGGGACTTCGGCGGGCAGCAGCGGGGCGAGCCGCGGCAGCCAGTGGTGCTCCTTCACCACGTCGTCGACGCCCCACGGGACGCGCGGCAGGCGTACGGCCAGGTCGTCACCGAGCCGGAAGATCGCGTTGACCGTGCCGCCCGAGGGGAACGGCTCGACCGGCAGGCCCGCCCACTGCGGGAACCGACCGCCCACCAACCGGCCGACGAGCCCGGCGTCGATGTCGAGCTCTTCGTCATGCATCTTGCCCATGGGCACCCTTCTTGTTCGGACCGGCCCCATATCAGCGTTCTCGGGCGCCGCCCGTCAACTGGTTTCCTGATCGCGTGTGTGCCGCAGGACGAGCTCCGCGATCCTGCACGGCAACCCGGACGAGAGGAACGCATTCCCCAGGCCCGGGACGGCCCGAAGGCGCGCATGGCCGAGCGGCGTGGTCGAGCGGCTCGCATGGACGACGCCGGCGCGGGGTGGCCGTCAGGCGGTCGGGAGGCCGGGGGCGGTCGGGCCGTCAGGTGGCAGGTCGTCAGGCGGTGAAGTCGGCGAAGTCGAAGCCCGGCGACACGATGCAGCTCACCAGCACCGGTTCGTCGCCTGCCGGCTTGGCCGATTGCCACACCCCGGCGGGCACGATGGCCTGCGGCACCTGGCCGTGTTCCACGTCAGGCCCGAGCGTGATCGTGTCGTCCCCGACGGTCAGGGTCAGCGGCCCGCCACGGTGCCACAGCCAGACCTCGTCCGACCTGACCGCGTGCGGCACCGACTGCTCGCCCGGCTGGAGCAGGAAGTAGATGCCGGTGGCGCTGGCCCGGTGCCCCGGGTAACCGTCCGGCCGGAACGTCGCCGCCGACCGCCACGTCTCCCTGAACCAGCCGCCTTCGGGGTGGGGGAGCAGGTCGAGGGCCTCGGCGATGGGCGGCCGCTCGACGAACGCCACCGGAGCACCGGTCACGTCCCTGCGCAGGAAGCGGTTGCCGTCGAGGACGAGCTGCCCGTCGAGCCGGCTGGCCAGCGCCGCGGCCTCGTCAGCCACCTGAACGGATGGGCCGCTGGGGTAGATCCTTAGCTCCACCTGGCCAAGTTTATGGGCATTCCAGACGCGCCGCGGGCCCTGGCCGTCCGCCCGTGGGGAGCCTCGGCCGGTCCTGCCGGGTTCGTCCCGGCGGCTTCGGATGATCTGTACGTCCGTCCGGGTGGGCTTCGGGCGGTCTTGTACGTTGGCGGGGGAGGGCCTCGGGCGGACCTGCACCTTGGCCGGGGTGAGCCTCGGGTGGTCCTGTACCCGGTCAGGCGGCGCTTTCGGCGATCTCCCGGACCCGGGGGCGAAATGTCGGTCGGGCTGGCTAGTCTGCGGCAGGTGATCGAACGGTGGAGCCGTGACCAGGTGCTCGCTCTCGCCCCCGACGCCTCCTCCCAGAAGGCGGCCCAAGGGGTGGCGACGCCCGGGAAATGGTCGTTGCGCGGCACGACGGGCACGATGCTGTACGGCGAGTGCAAGGGGAGCGGGGCCAAGCCCTACCTGGCGTGTGTCGATCTCACCGAGCCCGCATACCGATGCAGCTGCCCGAGCCGTAAGTTCCCGTGCAAGCACACGCTCGGGTTGCTGCTCCTGTGGTCCGCCGACGGGGTTCCCGCCCAGGAGGCGGCGCCGCAGTGGGTGACCGAGTGGGTGAAGGCACGCGCCGAGCGGGCGGCCAGGTCGGCGGCCAAGATCGAGGGCGCCCGCCAGCCGGGTGACGGCGCCGCGCGATCGCGGGACGGGGACGGACAGCCCGCCGGGGCTGAGGTGTCCGGGGGATCCCGTGGTAAGGATGGGCAGCCCGCCGGAGAGGAATCATCCGGGGGATCCCGTGGCGGGGATGGGCAGCCCGTCGGGGATGAGGTGTCCGGGCGGGCTGGTGGTAAGGAAGGGCAACCTGCCGGGGAGGAGATGTCCGGGCGGGGGCGTGGCGCGCGTGGGGAGTCCGTACGCCATGGGCGGGTCGCGTCGGGGCTGGCGGAGCTGGAGCGGTGGCTGGCCGATCAGGTGCGGCAGGGGCTGGCGGGCGCCGGGGAGCACGACTGGGAGGGTCTGGCCAAGCGGCTCATCGACGCCCAGGCGCCCGGAGTGGCGGGCATCGTCTCCAGGCTGGCCCGGGTCCGGTCCGAGGAGGGCTGGCCGGGGCGGCTCCTGGAGGAATACGCGCTGCTCAACCTGCTGGCCGTCGCCTACCGGCGGCGGGCCGAGCTGCCCCCGGCCCTGGGGCAGACCGTGCTGATCCGCACCGGGTTCCCGGTTACCAGGGAAGAGGTGCTGGCGAGACCCGCCGTGCGGGATCACTGGGACGTTCTCGGCAGACGTGACGAGGTGCAGGACCGGCTGACGGCGCGCAAGGTCTGGTTGCGCGGCCGGCGCACGGGGCGGCCCGCGCTGGTCCTCTCCTTCGCCCCGCAGGGCCAGTCGCTCGACGCCTCCCTGGTCACGGGCACCACGATCGATGCCGACCTCGCCTACTACCCGGGTGCCGCCCCGCTGCGGGCCCTGGTCGCCGCCCGCCACGGCACCGTCCCGCCGCCCGAACCCTCGGGCCGCTTCGAGGCGATGCCAAGGCCGCCTGCCCCGTCCGAGCCGTCCGGTCCATCTGATCCCTCTGGTTCGTCGGGTTCGCCTGGTCCATCCGATCTTTCTGGTTCGTGGGGTCCGCTTGGTCCTTCCGGTCCTTCCGGTCCTTCCGGTCCTTATGGTTCGTGGGGTCCCCCTGGTCCTTCTGGTTCGTCGGGTCCGCCTGGTCCGTCCAGTCCGTTCAATCCTTCTGGTCCCTCCGGCTCGTCTGGTTCTTCCGGGTCCGGTCGGTCTGGTCCGCCGGGGGTGTCGCCGGAAGAGGCGCTGGACGAGGTGGCCAGGGCGCTGGCGGGGGATCCCTGGATGGAGTCGTGGCCGCTCGTCCTGGCCGGTGTGGTGCCCGGGCGGACCCGGCTAGGCGGCCTGCCGCTGCACCTCAAGGCCCGCGATCCCTGGCGGCTCATCGCCGTGTCGGGCGGGCGCCCCCTCACGGTGGCCGTCGAATGGACGCCCCACGGGGTGCGGCCCCTGACCGCGTGGGACGGCGACGGAAGGGCGGTGATCCTGTGACGGGCTGGGAGGAGCTGGCGTCGACGGCGCTCGTGGGCACCGACCGCAGACCGTACGACGGAGATCTGCTCGCGAGCGCAGCCGTGGAGGTGGCGCGGCGGCGGGCGGGCCAGCCGCTCGCAGGAGTCACGGAACGGGAGCAGGAGCAAGGGCAGGAGCAGGCGCCCGCCGAGGAACGGCCGGCCGTCGGCAGGCGTGCGGCCGAGCGGCTGATGAGGATTCTGGGCGGCGAGCAGGAGCGGTTGCTGGCGGAGTGGCTGGCCGCGGCCGCCGCGACCGGTCGCAGGGTGCCCCCGTACGCGCTGCCCGAGCTGCTCGAACGCGGCCGCCGTGACCGTTCGATCAGGGTGCACCTGGGCGTACTGGCCGGGCAGCGCGGCCGGTGGCTGGCCGGGCTCAATCCCGCCTGGGCCTACCTCCTGGAGGAGCCCACCGGCGAGACCTGGGAGCTGGGCTCCGCAGCGGACCGGCGGGCTCACCTGCGCCGCGTCAGGTCGGCCGACCCCGCGCGGGCCCGGCGGCTGCTCGAGAGCACGTGGGAGAGCGAGACGCCGGACGACCGGGCCGAGTTCGCGGAGGTGCTGGCCGACGGGCTGAGCATGGACGACGAGCCGTTCCTCGAGCAGGCGCTCGACGACCGCCGCAGGGAGGTGCGCCAGGCCGCCGCCAACCTGCTCACCCGGCTCCCCGGGTCGCGCCTGTCGCAGCGCATGGCCGAGCGGGCGCGAGCGTGCGTGACGATCGCCGGCAAGGTCATCACCGTCGAAGCCCCGGGGTCCTGCGACAGGGCGATGGAGCGCGACGGCGTCCGGGCCAAGCCGCCCAGGGGCATCGGCGAGCGGGCCTGGTGGCTGCAGCAGATCATCGCCCGCGCCCCGCTGGCGATCTGGGGTCACCCGCCCGCCAGGCTGCTCCAGATGACGATCCTCGACTGGGACGCCGAGGTGAAGGCGGCCTGGGTGCGCGCCGCCGTGCTGCAGAAGGACCCGGAGTGGGCGCGGGCGATGTTCGGCTGGGATCCGATCGCGGACCTTCTCGAATGCCTTCCGCCCGGCGAGCAGCAGGAGCTCGCCGCTGATTTCGTGAGAAAGCATGACCTGGACAGCCAGTTGATCATGGTGCTGGGCGGTGTCTCGTCCCACTGGCGCGACGAACTGGCCACGGCCGTGCTCCGCAAGATCGTGAAGGTGGCCACCACGCAACCGTGGAACCTCGGCGAGCTGGTCAAGCTGGCCGGCGAGCACATCGACCCAGCCCTGTTCCCGCTGGCCGAGAGCTACTCGCCCGTGGAGTCCATCCAGCAGGTCGCCGCCCTGCTGCGTTTCCGTGCCGACATGTACAACGAACTTTCCGTGAATGAGTGGAGCGAGGAGACCATGGAACGACCGGCGAAGGAGGGCGCATGACCGTTCTGCGCCCGCACGCGGAAGACCAGTACGCCGAGGAGTTGGCCCTCCTCGCCAAGGACGACGACCGGCCGAGGCCGCCCGGCTGGAAGCTGTCCCCGTGGGCCGTCACCACCTACATCCTGGGCGACGGTGAGCGCATCACCCCGAAATACGTGGGCGCGCGGCGCATCGTCGAGGTCGCCGTCGCCACGCTGGCTACCGACCGCGCGCTGCTGCTGCTCGGGGTGCCCGGCACCGCGAAGACGTGGCTGTCAGAGCACCTGGCAGCGGCCATCAGCGGCGACTCGACGCTGCTCGTGCAGGGCACCGCGGGCACCGCCGAAGAAGCCATCAGGTATGGCTGGAACTACGCGAGGCTGCTGGCCGAGGGCCCGTCGATCGAGGCGCTGACCCCGTCGCCCGTGATGCGCGCGATGGCCGAGGGCCGCGTGGCCCGCGTCGAGGAGCTCACCCGCATGCCGTCCGACGTACAAGACGCCCTGATCACCGTGCTGTCGGAGAAGACGCTGCCGATCCCCGAGCTCAACCGCGAGGTCCAGGCCGAACGCGGCTTCAACGTCATCGCCACCGCCAACGACCGTGACCGGGGCGTCAACGAGCTGTCCAGCGCGCTGCGCCGCCGCTTCAACACGGTGGTGCTGCCCGTACCCGCCACCGCCGAGGAGGAGGTGGACATCGTCGCCCGCCGCGTCACCCAGCTCGGCGCCTCTCTGGAGCTGCCCGAGACGACGACGGGACTGGCGGAGATCCGCCGGGTGGTGACGGTGTTCAGAGAGCTGCGCACGGGCGTCACCGAAGACGGCCGCACCAAGGTCAAGTCGCCCAGCGGCACCCTGTCCACGGCCGAGGCGATCTCCGTCCTCACCAACGGTATCGCGCTGGCCGCGCACTTCGGTGACGGGGTGCTGCGCCCGTCCGACGTGGCGGCCGGGATCGTGGGCGCGGTGGTCCAGGAGCCGGTGTCGGACCGGGTGGTGTGGCGCGAATACCTGGAGACCGTCGTACGCGAGCGGTCGGAGTGGCGCGACTTCTACCGCGCCTGCCGCGAGGTCTCATGAACACCCGCCCACCCGCGGGCGACGACACGCCCCGCGCACCGTCCCCCGGGATGCCGGGCGTGCCGGGGGACGGTCAGACGGCCATCCCCGGGCCGGCCGATACGCGGGGCGCCGCCGGCCAGGCGGCCGGCTCCGGGCCCGCCGGCGCACCGGGCGCAGGGCGGGCGGCCGGCGCCGCGGGTGCGCTGAGGGCAGGGCGGGCGGACGTTTTCGTCCTGGGCGTACGCCACCACGGGCCGGGCTCGGCGCGGGCCGTGCGCGACGAGCTGGAGCGGCTGCGGCCCGACGCGATCCTCATCGAGGGCCCGCCGGAGGCCGATCCGATCGTCTCACTCGCCCCCGGCATGGAGCCGCCCGTCGCGCTGCTCGCCCACGTGCCGGGACAACCGTCGCGCGCGGCGTTCTGGCCGTTCGCGGCGTTCTCACCCGAATGGCAGGCCATCCTGTACGGCACGTCCGCCGGCGTCCCGGTGCGCTTCTGCGATCTGCCCGCCGCCCATTCGCTGGCAGGTGACGGCGACGAGAAGGTGCCGGGCCTGCGGGCCGATCCCATCGGGACGCTGGCCGCGGCCGCCGGATACGACGACCCGGAACGCTGGTGGGAGGACGTCGTCGAGCACCGCGGCGACACACCCTTCGCGGTGATCGCCGAGGCCATGGCCGCGGTGCGCGAGGGCCACCAGCCGGACGAGCGGGAGGCCAGGCGCGAGGCGTACATGCGCAAGACCCTCCGCGCGGCGATCAGGCAGGGCTACGGGCGGATCGCGGTGATCTGCGGTGCCTGGCACGTGCCCGCGCTGGCGGCGCCCTTGCCTCTGGTCGGCGCGGACAACGCGCTGCTGCGCGGCCTGCCGAAGGTGAAGGCGGAGCTGACGTGGGTGCCGTGGACGTACGGGCGGCTGGCCTCGTGGAGCGGCTACGGCGCGGGGATCTCCTCGCCCGGCTGGTACCACCACCTGTTCGACGCGCCCGACCGGCCCGTGGAGCGGTGGCTGACCGGGGCCGCGGGGGTGCTGCGCGACGAGGGCCTGCCGGTGTCGTCCGCGCACGTCATCGAGTCCGTACGCCTCGCGCACGGTCTCGCGGCCCTGCGCGGCAGGCCGCTGGCCGGGCTCGGCGAGGTCACTGAGGCGGCCAGGGCCGTGTTGTGCGAGGGCGACGACCTGGCCGTGGAGCTGATCCAGCGGCGCATGGTCGTCGGCGACCGGCTCGGCCACGTCGGCGACGGCACGCCCATGGTGCCGATCCAGCGCGACCTGCGCGAGCAGCAGCGGCGGCTCAGACTCAAGCCAGAGGCACTCGACCGGGAGATCGACCTCGACCTGCGCAAGCCGCTCGACCTTGACCGCAGCCACCTGCTACACCGCCTGCGCCTGCTCGGCGTCGACTGGGGGACGATGGGGCAGGCGCGGGGGAAGGGCACGTTCAGGGAGACCTGGTCGTTGCGGTGGCGGCCGGAGCACGACCTGGCGCTCATCGAACACGCCGCGCTCGGCACCACCGTGGCGGCCGCCGCCACCCAGCGGGCCAGAGGACTGGCGGCGGCGGAGCCGGCGGCACTGGCGGATCTGACGTCGCTGGTCGAGCAGTGCCTGCTGGCCGAACTACCGGAGGCGCTGCCCGAGGTGCTGGCGGCGCTGTCGGCCAAGGCGGCCCTGGACACCGACGTCACGCATCTCATGGCGGCGCTGCCCGCGATGGTCCGGGCCCACCGGTACGGCGACGTGCGCGGCACCCCGGCGGAGGGGCTGGCCGTGATCGTACGGTCGATGCTGGACCGGATCTGCGTCGGGTTGCCGGTGGCGGTCACGGGGCTGGACGACGGAGCGGCGGCGGGGCTGCTCAAGCACGTGGACGGCGTTCACTCGGCCGTCGCCCTCCTCCACGAGCCGTCCAGACCCTG
>NZ_SMKP01000100.1:0-36437 GCF_004349015.1 Nonomuraea diastatica | reverse complement strand
GCCAGGACCCGCGTCCCCGCCGGCCCGGCCCATCAGGACACCGGGCAGGCCACGCCCACACGGCGGCGACCGTACGAGCCCCGCTGACCGCACCCCGCACACGCCCTCGGCGACGGCACCGTCCGCGAGCCCGGCCGACGCTAGGACGGGAGATCGATGACGACCTTGACGTCGTGACTCGGCTCGAAGGCCTCCAGGGCGCGCTCCAGCGGCAGCCGCCGGGTGATCAGCCGCTCCAGCCACGTGATGTCCGCCTGGGCCAGCGCCGCCGCCGCGTCCCTGAAGTGGCGCAGGTTGCCGTTGACCGTGCCGAAGACCACGTCGTTCTCCAGCACGATGTCCCGGTTGATCACCCCGGCGTCCACCCGATGGGTACGCCCCCCAGTGGCGAGGCCACACAGGCAGACGATGCCCGCGGCGGCGGTGGTGCGCATGGCGTCGATGACGAGCTGCCCCACGCCCGTGCACTCGATGATGATGTCCGGCTTCGCGTCGGCGAACGGCTCCAGCGCCGTGCCCGAGTGGTAGGTGCCGCCAAGGTCCTCCACCAGGCTGGACTTGAGTCCTTTGGGGGCACGGTCGAGCACGTGCACCTCGAGCCCCCGCTGTGCGCCCAGGAGCGCGGCCAGCAGCCCGATCGGCCCCGCGCCGGTCACGAGCAGCGTGCGCGGCTCGTACCAGGAGCGCGACCCGATGCGCTCGATCTGCTCCCACGCCTTGGCGACCACGGATGTGGGCTCGACCAGCATGCCGACGCTCTCCAGCGAGGGGTCGAGGCGTACGGCGAAGCCGGCTTCGACGACCCAGCGCTCGCTGGCGTACCCGTCGAGGTCTTTGATGCCCCGCTCGGTGTAGCGGCCGTTGCGGCACATGTCGAACTCGCCCCGCTCGCAGGCTCCGCAGGGCACGGGGTCGGGCCGGCGTACCACGCCCACCACCAGGTCTCCGGGTGAGAAGGCGGACCCTTGAGGCGACTCGAGCACCCGGCCCAGCGACTCGTGCCCGATGACCATGCGTTCCCTGCCCGGCGGCGGCCAGCCGTACTCGGCGGCGGCCAGTTCGCGGTCTGTTCCGCAGATGCCCAGGGCCAGCCCTTGGACGAGCAGTTCGCCCTGGCCAGGCTGGGGTTCCGGCAGTTCCTCGACGCCGAGCGTCCCCTGTTTGCCCGGTGCGAACGTCAGTGCACGCATCGCGCTCACCTCCTCTGCGGGACCCTACCCCGGACGGGCTTGGGAAATAGTAGGACGTCCTAGTATCTTTGGAGGTGACACCCTCACGAAGGAGTGAACAGGCGTGCACGTCCCGGTACACCCAGTCCGTTTCGTGACCGCCGCGGCCCTGTTCGACGGCCATGACGCGGCGATCAACATCATGCGACGCATCCTCCAGTCCCAGGGGGCCGAGGTCATCCATCTCGGGCACAACCGTTCGGTCGACGAGATCGTCACGGCCGCCATCCAGGAGGACGCCCAGGGGGTGGCGATCAGCTCGTACCAGGGCGGGCACGTGGAGTTCTTCTCCTACCTGGTGGAACTGCTGCGCGAGCGCGGCGCCTGCCACGTCAGGGTGTACGGAGGCGGCGGGGGAGTGATCGTCCCCGAGGAGATCGAGCTGCTGCACTCGCGCGGCGTCGCCCGCATCTTCTCGCCCGAGGACGGCCAGCGCTACGGACTGCCCGGGATGATCAACAAGCTGATCGAAGAATGCGACGTCGAGCTGGACGACCCGCCCTCGGTGGAGGCCGTGGTCTCCGGCGACCAGGCGGCGCTGGCCCGGGCGATCACGCTCGTGGAGTCCGGGCGCGCCCCCACCTGGCTGATGGAGGGCCTGCGGGCCGCGGGGTCGAAGGAGGGCGACGCGGGGGCGCCGGTGCTCGGCATCACGGGCACGGGCGGCTCGGGGAAGTCCTCGCTGACCGACGAGCTCGTCCGCAGGTTCCGCGTCGACAACGACGACAAACTACGCATCGCGATCATCGCCATCGACCCCACCCGCAGGCGCGGCGGCGGCGCGCTGCTCGGCGACCGCATCAGGATGAACAGCCTGGGACCCCAGACCTACTTCCGTTCCCTGGCCACCCGCGGCGCCGCCAACGAGGTGCCCGCCTGCCTCGACGACGTGATCACCGCCTGCCGCGCGGCCGGCCACGACCTGGTGATCGTGGAGACGCCCGGTATCGGCCAGGGCGACGCCGGCATCGTCCCGCATGTCGACGTGCCCATCTACGTGATGACGCCCGAGTTCGGCGCGGCCTCCCAGCTGGAGAAGATCGACATGCTCGACTTCGCCGAGGCCGTGGTGATCAACAAGTACGAGCGGCGCGGCGCGGAGGACGCCCTGCGCGACGTGCGCCGCCAGCTCGTACGCAACCGCGAGGCGTTCGGGGTGTCCCCGGACGAGATGCCGGTCTTCGGCACCATCGCCGCCCGCTACAACGACAGCGGCGTGACGGCCCTCTACCAGCACCTCAAGCCCCTCCTGCTGCCCGGCGCCGACACTGGGCTGCTGCCCCGGGTGTCCGAGCGCACCTCCAGGGCGTCGGCCGCCATCGTCCCGCCCGCCAGGACGCGCTACCTGGCCGAGATCGCCGAGACCGTCCGCGCGTACCACGCCGAGACCCTCGCCCAGGCGGAGGTGGCCCGCCGCCGCCAGCAACTCGCCGCCGTACGGTCGCTGCTGGAGGAGGGCGACGGGCGGCTGGCCGAGCTCGAAGCCCAGGCCGAGCGGGAGCTCAGCGACGAGAGCCGGGCGCTGCTCGACGCCTGGCCCGCCGTCAAGGAGCGCTACACCGCCGACGAGCTGGTGGTGAAGATCCGCGACCGCGAGATCCACACCCCGCTCTGGCGGGAGACGCTCTCCGGCAACCGCGTCCCCAGAGTCGCCCTGCCCCGCTACACCGACCACGGCGACCTGCTGAGGTTCCTGCGCGGCGAGAACCTGCCGGGCATGTTCCCCTTCACCGCAGGGGTGTTCCCGTTCAAGCGCGCCGACGAGGATCCGACCAGGATGTTCGCCGGCGAGGGCGACCCGTTCCGCACCAACAGGCGCTTCAAGCTGCTGTCGGAGGGGCAGCCCGCGACCCGGCTGTCCACCGCGTTCGACTCGGTGACGTTGTACGGCCACGACCCCGACCTGCGGCCTGACATCTACGGAAAGGTCGGCACCTCGGGCGTCTCGATCGCGACGCTCGACGACATGAAGGTGCTCTACGGCGGCTTCGACCTGGCGGCGCCCAACACGTCGGTGTCCATGACGATCAACGGGCCGGCTCCCACGATCCTGGCCTTCTACCTCAACGCCGCCGTCGACCAGGCCCGCGACGGGTTCCGGGCCGAGCACGGCCGCGACCCCGGCGAGCAGGAGGACCGCGACCTGCGCGCCCGCACCCTGGCCACGGTCAGGGGCACCGTCCAGGCCGACATCCTCAAGGAGGACCAGGGGCAGAACACCTGCATCTTCTCCACGGAGTTCTCGCTGCGGATGATGGCCGACATCCAGGAATGGTTCATCCGCAACGGCGTGCGCAACTTCTACTCGGTCTCGATCTCCGGCTATCACATCGCCGAGGCCGGGGCCAACCCCATCAGCCAGCTGGCCTTCACCCTGGCCAACGGCTTCACGTACGTGGAGGCGTACCTGGCCAGGGGCATGAAGATCGACGACTTCGCGCCCAACCTGTCGTTCTTCTTCTCCAACGGCATGGACCCCGAATACAGCGTGCTCGGGCGGGTGGCCCGCCGCATCTGGGCGGTGGCGATGCGGGAGAAGTACGGCGCCGCCGAGCGCTCGCAGAAGCTGAAGTACCACATCCAGACCTCGGGACGGTCCCTGCACGCGCAGGAGATGAACTTCAACGACATCCGCACCACGCTCCAGGCGCTGATCGCCGTCTACGACAACTGCAACAGCCTGCACACCAACGCCTTCGACGAGGCGGTGACCACGCCGTCGGCCGACTCGGTCCGCCGGGCCATGGCGATCCAGCTCATCATCAACAAGGAGTGGGGCCTGGCCAGGAACGAGAACCCCCTCCAGGGCTCGTTCATCATCGAGGAGCTCACCGACCTAGTGGAGGAGGCGGTGCTCGGCGAGTTCGAGCGCCTGTCGGACCGGGGCGGCGTGCTGGGCGCGATGGAGACCGGCTACCAGCGCGGCAAGATCCAGGACGAGTCGATGGTGTACGAGACGCGCAAGCACGACGGCTCGTTGCCCATCGTCGGCGTCAACACCTTCCGCAACGGCGCGCACGGCGACGACTCCGACCCGCACAAGCTGGAGCTGGCCAGGGGCACGGAGGAGGAGAAGCAGTCGCAGCTTGACCGCCTGCGCGCCTTCCACGAGCGCAACCGCTCGGAGGCGCCCGCCCGGCTGGCCAGGCTCCGCGAGGCGGCGATGTCGGAGGAGAACGCGTTCGAGGTGCTGATGGACGCGGCCCGCGTCTGCTCGCTCGGTCAGATCACCGACGCGCTGTTCGAGGCCGGGGGCCAGTACCGCCGCAACGTCTGAGGTGTCCGCTGGCGGGATTCCGTCAGGACGGGTTCTCGCCAGCGGATGACCTACCCGAGGGCATGGCGGACGCGGTGAAATCCGTACCATGCCACTCACCGGGCCCTTCACATCGTTCACGGGCGTGCTCGCCGTGGCCCTCATGGCGACCGCCCTGGCCGCCCCGGCGGGCGCGCACGCGGCCCGCCAGGAGCCCGCGCCCCAAGAGACAGACCTCACCCTCATCACCGGCGACCGCGTCCACTACGTGGACGGCCCCGGCGAGCAGGACGTCGTCACGGTGGACCGCCCGGCGGGCGCCCGGGGCGGCGTGCGGGTGCAGCAGGCGGACGGCGACCTCTACGTGCTGCCGGACGAGGCCGTGCCGCTGATCGCGGCCGACCGGCTCGACGCACGGTTGTTCAACGTCACCGGCCTGGCCGCGATGGGCTACCGGGGCACGCCCCCGGTGATCGTCACCTACCAGGGCGCGACGCCGCGTTCCATGACGGGGGCGGAGGTCGTCCGCGCGCTGCCCAGCGTCAAGGGCGCGGCGCTGAAGGTCGGCGCGGACCCGCGCCCGTTCTGGACCGCGCTCACCGGCCCGGCCGAGCGGTCCGGCGTGGGCAAGGTCTGGCTGGACGGCAAGGCGAAGGTCTCGCTGAAGGAGAGCGTGCCGCAGGTCGGCGCACCGCAGGCGTGGGCCGGCGGGCTGGACGGCTCGGGCGTCACGGTAGCGGTGCTGGACACCGGCGTCGACGACACCCACCCCGACCTCAAGGGGCGGATCGCCGAGTCCACCAGCTTCGTGCCCGGCGAGGAGGTCAAGGACGTCAACGGCCACGGCACCCACGTGGCCTCGACGGTCGCGGGCACCGGCGCCGCGTCGGACGGCGCGAACAAGGGCGTCGCGCCGGGCGCTCGGCTGGCCGTCGGCAAGGTGCTCGGCGACGACGGTTTCGGCCAGGAGTCGTGGATCATCGCGGGCATGGAGTGGGCCGCCACCAAGGCCAAGGTCGTCAGCATGAGCCTGGGCAGCAGCGTCCCCGACGGCGGCGCCGACCCGATGGCCGTGGCGGTGGACACCCTGTCCGAGCGGCACGGCACCCTGTTCGTGATCGCGGCGGGCAACAGGGGCGGCAAGGCCACGATCGGCGCGCCCGGCTCGGCGGCCTCGGCGCTGACCGTGGGCGCGGTGGACAAGGCGGACAAGCGGGCCGGCTTCTCCAGCATGGGGCCGCTCTCCCGGTCCTACGGCCTCAAGCCGGACATCTCCGCCCCTGGGGTGGCGATCAACGCGGCGCATTCGTCGTACAACACCGAAGTGAGCGGGCCGTACTGGGAGCTGAGCGGCACTTCCATGGCCACGCCGCACGTCGCGGGCGCGGCGGCCATCCTGGCGCAGCGTCACCCGGACTGGCCGGGGCAGCGGATCAAGGACGCGCTGATGAGCGCGGCCGAGCCGCTGCCGTACGCGCCGTTCGAGCAGGGGGCCGGCCGGCTCGACGTGGCCGCGGCGGCCAGGGCGACGCTCACCGCGACGGGCTCGGTGGCCACGGCCTTCTACGACTGGCCGCACGCCGGCGACGACCCCAAGAGCGAACGGACCATCGCCTACCGCAACGACGGCGACGCCGACGTGACGCTCGACCTGGCGGTCACCGGCACCGAGGCGGCCACGCTGTCCACCGGCACGCTCACCGTGCCCGCCCGGGGCGCCGCCGAGGCGACCCTGACCGTCGACCCGGCCGCGTTGGAGGCGGGCGACGAGGTCTCCGGCCTGGTCACCGCCACGGTGAGAGAGCCGGTGAAAGAGCAGGCAGGGGAGACGGCGGGGGAGACGGTGGTCCGCACCGCGTTCGGCGCGGTCAAGGAGCGCGAGCTGTACGACCTGACGCTGAAGGTGCGCGACCGGCAGGGCGAGCCGGCCACCGGGCGGGTGGTGCTGGCCGGGTTCGACGGCAGCATGGTGCCCTACGAGGTGGCGGGCGAGCGCACGCTGCGCCTGCCGCCCAGCACGTACGTGGCCTACGCGCTGCTGGAGGTGGCCGGCGAGCGGGCCGACGAGCTCGGCATGGCCCTGCTCGTCGACCCGGAGATCACGCTCGGCCAGGACACCGAGGTGGTGCTCGACGCGAGCACGACCAGGCCGCTGAGCGTCAAGACGGCCAAGCGTGGCGAGCGGCGGCAGCTGCATCTCGACTTCTCCAGGACCGTGCCGGACAAGCAGCCGATCCGGCTCGGCTACGTCGTGCCCGTCGCGTACGACAACGTCTACGTCTCCCCGACGGAGAAGGTGAAGGAGGGCTCGTTCGACTACCTGACCCGCTGGCGGATGGGCGAGCCCGCGCTCACCCTCGACCCGCCGGGCAGCCCCGAACTGGTGACGACCGTGCAGGGCGGCAGCACGCTGACCGACGGCCGCACCCGCCTCACCACGGTCGCGGCGGGCAAGGGCGCGGCGGAGGACTACGCGGGCGTCGACGCCCGTGGCAAGGCCGTCGTCGTGACGCGCAGCGCCGAGGTGCCGCCCAAGGAGCGGGCCGCGCAAGCCGTCGCGGCGGGCGCCAAGCTGCTCGTGGTCGTCAACGACCGGCCGGGCCGGCTCTACGAGTCCTACGGCGAGGCCCTGCCCATCCCGGTCGTGCTGGTCACCCGCGACCGCGGCGCGGACCTGGCGGGCGGGCAGGTCACGGTCACCCAGAAGCGTTATCCCTCCTACCTGTACGACCTGGTGGACCTGCACGAGGACGCCGTCCCCGACCGTGACCTGGCCTTCCGTCCCCGCGGCCTGGCAGAGGTGCGGGGCGTCTACCGCGGCGCCACCACGGGTCAGGAGGGCGGCGGGTTCCGGTTCAACGTGCAGGACGGCTGGGGCCCGGCCATCGGGTTCAGGGAACGCGAGCACTTCCCCGCCGTGCGCACCGAATGGGTGACCACCGGCGGCGGCTACACCTGGTATGAGACCCACTCCATCGGCGGTGACGACGACTGGGAGATGCGCGACGCGCACCGCACCTACCGGCCGGGCAAGCGGGTCACGCAGGAGTGGTTCGCGCCGGTGGTGCGGCCGAGGCTGGGCACCGGCTACTGGGGGCCCTTCCGCACGAACAACGGCGGGATGCAGCTCAACATCGCGCCGCTGAGCGACGGCACGGCGGGCCACTCCGGCGGTGGCGGCGACGAGCGGGACACCATGTCGATCGCGCTCTACCAGGGTGACACGCTGGTCAAGCAGTCGCCCGGCCGGTCGCTGACCGTCTTCGAAGGACTGCCCGACGAGCCGTCGCCCTACCGGGTCACGCTCGACGTGGCCCGGGACGCCCAGCGGTGGCGCACGTCCACGCGCACCCACACCGAGTGGACCTTCGTCTCGGCCAGGCCGCCTGCGGGCAGCCCGTACCGGACGGACATCCCGATGTTGCAGCTCGACTACGACGTCAGGACGCTCGGGCCGATCGCCAGGATCACCCTGTCGGGGACCACGCAGGAGTGGCTGGAATCGCCGGTCAAGGCGGAGAAGGCGACGCTGGCGGTCTCGTACGACGAGGGGAGGACCTGGCAGGACGCGACGCTCGTGCCCGGCGGCGAGGGGAAGTGGACGGCGGTCGTACGCGCCGGTCGAACTGCCGGCGGCTCGTTGTCGCTGAAGGCCACCGCAGCCGACACCGAGGGCAACACGGTGGACCAGGAGATCATCCGGGCGATCGTGACTGAATAACTGTGCAGTCACGATTGAGGGCTGATGTCGCCTTTGGTCCTATCGTCTCTCCCATACTGGTCGGCGTTCCGACTGGGAAGGGAGAGGCGGGCACCGTGCTCGAAGCGCTGGGTCTCACAGCCGGTGAGGAGGCCGTCTACCGCTTCCTGATCGACGGTCCCCGCGACGCCACCGAGCTCGCCGAGGCCCTCGACCGGTCGCGCCCTTCGGTCGAGGAGGATCTCGTCGCGCTGATCGGGCGCGGCCTGGTCTCGCGGGTGGCGGGCACCCCCGTCCGGCACGTGGCCGCGCCGCCCTCGGTCGCGCTCGGCGGCCTGCTCACCGCGCGCAGGGAGGAGCTGCGCACCGCGGAGCTGGCCCTCGTCGCGCTGGCCGAGCAGCACAGGATGGCCGCCACCGACCGCGCCGCCGGAGACCTCATCGAGGTCGTGACCGGCATGGAGGCGGTACGGCAGCGCTTCCTGCAGATCCAGTGGGCGGCGGGCAGACAGGTGCGCTCGTTCTCCACGGCGCCCTTCGTGGCGGTGCCGCCCGGCGACAACACCGCCGAGGACCAGGCCGTCGAGCGCGGCGTGGAATATCTCGTGGTGCTGGAGCGCGAGGTGCTGGCCACGCCCGGCGTCGCCGCGATGACCCTCGACTCCGTCCGCAGGGGTGTGCGGGTCAGGGTGGTGGACAAGCTGCCCATCAAGCTGATCATGGCTGACGGGGAGCTGGCCCTGGTCCCGCTGACCACCGAGCCGGGCGGCGAGCCCGCGGCCGTGCTGCTGCACCGCAGCGGCCTGCTGAGCGCCTTGGAGGCGCTGTTCGACGCGGTGTGGCAGCGGGCCTACCCCCTTCGCCTGGACGCCTCCGGCGCACTCGACGAGCAGCCGGAGCCGGCGATCACCGAGCTCGACAGGAAGATCCTCGGCCTGTTGTTGTCGGGGCTGACCGACGAAGCCGTGGCAGGCCAGCTCGACCTGTCGCTGCGCACGCTGCAGCGGCGGCTGCGCGCGCTGATGGACCTCGCGGGCGTGCGCACGCGCGTGCAACTCGGCTGGCACGCCGCCCGCCACGGCTGGGCGTGACCCCCTGGTTCGTGGAACATCGGCGCAACCTGATATCCAGTGAAACGAACATCGCTACCAGGAGGCACTCATGTCCGACGTCACGTTCAAGGGCAACCCCATCACCGTAGGCGGGTCCTTCCCCAAGCCGGGCGACAGCGCGCCCGCGTTCCGCCTGGTCGGCGACGACCTGAGTGAGCGCACGCTCGCCGACTTCGGCGGGCGGACCAAGGTGCTCAACATCTTCCCGAGCCTCGACACGGGCGTCTGCGCGGCGTCGGTGCGCCGCTTCAACCAGGTGGCGGCCGAGCATTCCGACGTGGCCGTGCTCTGCATCTCCGCCGACCTGCCGTTCGCGCAGAAGCGGTTCTGCGGTTCTGAAGGGCTCGACAAGGTGACCACGCTCTCGCTCATGCGAGGCCGGGAGTTCCTGGCCGACTACGGTGTCGCGCAGGAGTCGGGGCCGCTGGCCGGGCTGGCCGCGCGCGCGGTCGTCGTGCTCGACGGCGACAACAAGGTGGTCTACTCGCAGCTCGTGCCGGAGATCACGCAGGAGCCCGACTACGAGGGCGCGCTGGCCGCTCTCAAGTGAGCCCTGAACTCCGCGGCCAGCTCCAGTAGATGCTCGTCGCTCGTGGCGGTGTGCTGGAGGTCGATGATCACCGCGTGGACCCCGGCCTCCGCCGCGGCGGCGAGATAGTCGCAGATCTGGGCGACCGTGCCGCTCCGAGGCGGCCTGCCGGCCTCCGGGCCGGTGATCTCGGGGGTGGTCCGCAGCGCCATGCGGAGCGCGCCGGGGTCACGCCCGGCCCGCTCCGCCGTCTCGCACACCGTCCGCCACATCGCGGTGAGCATCGGGATCGGCAGCGAGGCCGTCAGCCACCCGTCGGCCCTGCGGCCGATGCGGCGCAGCGCGGGTTCGGCGAAACCGCCCAGATAGAGCGGCGGGCGGCGGGCGGGCTTGGGCTCGATGTGGCTGGGCACGATCGTCCACAGCTCGTGCTCGAACGACACGGGATCGTCGCGCCAGATCGCCTCAAGGGCGTCGAGCGTGGCCTCATAACGGCTCGCCCGGCCTCGCCAGGGCACGCCGGCGGCGGCGTACTCGTCGGACGACCAGCCGAGCCCCAGGCCGACGTCCAGCCGGCCGCCGCTGAGATGGTCGATCGTGGTGAGCGAGCGGGCCAGCACCGCCGGGGGATACCAGCAGGCGTTGAGCGCGCTGGTGCCCAGCCGGATGGCGGAGGTCGCCGAGGCCGCCACCGAGAGCACCGCGAACGGGTCGAGGAACACCCGGTGCGCCTCGGGGACACGGCCGTCGCCACCCGGATAGCGGTCTTGCGGCCGCAGCGGCGTCAGCAGCCGGTCGCCCGCCCACAGGCCGGCGAACCCCATCGACTCGGCCTCCCGCGCCACCCGCAACACGCTGGACAGCACGGCGAACCTGCCGAACTGCGGCACGGCCAGCCCGACGTCCATCATCCGCTCATCCCGCCCGCGCCACGCATGGCGTGCATTCTACGGGTCTCCTTCGATCTAGGCTCGTGGTGTGGAAGACGACACCGGTGTGCATGCGAGGGTTCCGGAGACCGTGCGTCGGATCGTGTCGCTGGTGCCGTCACTGACCGAGTCGGTGGCGGCGACCGTGCCCGAGGCGCTGGCAGGGGCGACCGACTGGTGCACGCACCCGGCCGACCTCGACGTGGCCAGGGTCAGGGGCACGAAGAATCCCGACCTCGACGCGATCAGAACGCTGAGACCCGACGTGGTCCTGGCCAACGCCGAGGAGAACCGCCCGTCCGACATCGAGGCGCTGCGCGCGACGGGCATCCCCGTATGGGTGACGAGGATCGAGACCCTGGACGAGGCCTTCGCCTCCTTGGGCCGCATGTTCGCGTACGCGTGCCGTACTGACCGGCCCGGGTGGCTGGACGCGGCGGAGCGGGCGTGGCGCGCACCCGCAGCGGGCCCGCGGCGCACGGCGATCGTGCCGATCTGGCGGCGGCCGTGGATGGTGGTGGGACGCGACACGTTCACCGGTGACGTGCTGCGGCGCCTCGGCGTGGACAATTGCTACGCCGGCCACGCCGAGCGCTATCCCAAGATCCCGCTGTCCGAGCTGGTCGGGTGCGGGCCCGACCTGGTGGTGCTGCCGGACGAGCCGTACGCGTTCTCCGGGACCGACGGACCCGAGGCCTTCCCCGGGCTCACCTGCGCCCTGGTCAGCGGGCGCCTGCTCACGTGGTACGGCCCCTCACTCGTGCAGGCGCCCGTTCTGCTCCGCCGCGCCCTGGGCTGACCGGTCAGCCCATCGTGCGCCCCCGGCCGGCGGGCCCGTGGACGCCGAGCGCGGCGTCCACGGCGGAGGGTGAGAGCACGTGCTGCATGACGATGACCGCCATCCCGACGATTCCCGCCCGGTCGCCCAGCGACGTGGTGACGATCTCCAGGTTCGCGGTCGTGTACGGCAGGCTGCGCCGATAGATGATCTCCCTGATGCCCGTCACGTAGTGCTCCCTGGTGTCGGCCATGTCGCCGGCCAGCACCAGCACGCCCGGGTTGAGCAGGCTGACCGCCGTGGCCAGCACGAGGCCCAGCGTGCGCCCGGCCTCCTGGGTGCGCGCGATGGCCTCGGGATCGCCCGCCTGGACGAGGCGGACGACGTCGCGGCTGGACCCGTGGCCCAGGTCGGCGGCAACGGCGTGGCCGCTGGCCAGCGAGGCCACGCAGCCGCGCGAGCCGCAGGTGCAGACACGGTCGTCGGCCTCGCGCAGCCGCACATGCCCAATATTTCCGGCGGCATCCTCAACACCGCGATATATCGCCCCATGGAGTACGATGCCGGTGCCTATCCCGGTCGACACCTTGATGAGGACCAGGGACTCCGTGTCCCGCCACTTCGACCACCACTCGCCCAGCGCCATCGCGTTGGCGTCGTTCTCGACCATGATCGGCACGTCGTAGGCCGTGCCGAAGGCCTCCCCGACCGGATGATCGTCCCACCCGGGCATCAAGAACGACCTGATCAGCCGGCCGGTTTCGTGGTCCACCGAGCCCGGCACGTCCAGGCCGACCCCGCACACCTCGCCCGGCGTCCGCCCGGCCTTGTCGAGCATGCGCTGGAACGCCTGCCGCACCCACGACAGCACGGCCTCGGGCCCGAGCTCGATGCGCATCTCGGTGTGCTCCTCGGCCAGCGGCCTGGCCGCCAGATCGGTCAGCGCCACCCTGGCGTGGGCGGCGCCCAGATCGGCCACCAGCATCAGCCGCCTGGTGGCGTCCACGGCGAGCACCGAGGGCGGCCGCCCGCCCCCGGACATGGCCACCCCCGGCTCGTGGATGTATCCGGCGTCGATGAGCCGGTCGACCCGGTCGGTGATCGTCGACCGCGACAGGCCGGTGTGCTCGATCAGTTCTTTGCGCGTCCGGCAGGTGCCATGGCGGATGAGCTGGAGGATCTGCCCTGCCGTCAGCATGCTCTATCCCTTCTCCGCTCCTGCCGTGAGGCCCTGCGTCAGCAGGCGCTCACTGGCGAAGAACACGATCACGATGGGCAGCGTCAGCACCACCGATCCTGCCATCAGGACTGTCGTCGGGATCTCAATGCTGCCTGCCAGTTGCGAGAGCCCCAGGGAGACCGTCCAGCTCTCCCGCCGCTCCACCAGGAAGAGCAGGGCGAACAAGTACTCGTTCCAGGCGATCATGAACGCGTAGAGACCGGTCGCCATCAGGGCGGGCTTGGAGAGCGGCAACACCACCCGCCAGATGGTCGACAGCCTCGTGCAGCCGTCGATCGCTGCCGCCTCCTCGACACTACGCGGCACGGTCTCGAAGTAGTTGCGGAGCATGTATACCGTGACGGGCACGGTCTGCGCGATGTAGACGAGGATCAGCCCTGTCAGCGACCCGCGCAGGCCGAGCATCGTCAGCAGCACGAACAACGGGATGGCCAGCACGATCGCGGGAAACAGATAGACCGCGAGAAACAGGAAGTGCACCTGTCGCCGTCCGAAGAAGCGCAGCCGCGCGACGGCGTACGCGCCGGGTATCGAGATCAGCAGCGTGACCGCCACCGAGGCCACCGCGACGATCGCGCTGTTCCTGAGGAAGACCAGGAATCCCTGCCTCGTCAGCACGTCCACGTAGGTGTCGAGGGTGAAGTCTCGCGGCCAGAGCGAGCCAGGCTCCAGGACGAGCTCCTGGATGTCGCGTACGGACAACATCAGCATGTACAGGAACGGGAACCCGGTGATCAGGAAGAGAAACGCGATCACCAGCGGCCTCAGCACCGCGAACAACCGCCGCTCGAACCTATCCCTGCTCACGCGTGCCTCCGGCGAAGAAGCGCAGATAGACGACCAGGAACACGACCAGGAAGACCGCCAGCACGATGGCCTGCGCGGCCGAGGCGCCGATGTCGTCGCGGGCGGTCAGGAAGTTGTACACCCGCACGCTGACCACCTCGGTCCCGGCGCCGCCGCCGGTCAGCAGGTAGACATCGTCGAACTTGGTGAACGTGAACACGAACCGCAGCACCGACAGCAGCGCGATGATCCGCCACAGCTGCGGCATGATCACGTAACGGAACCGCTGGGTGGGCGTGGCCCCGTCGACCACCGCCGCCTCGTCCAGCTCGGCCGGCAGCGCCTGCAGCCTGGCCAGGATGAACAGGAACGCGAACGGGAAATACCGCCACGCCTCGAACGCGATCACCGTCAGCAGCGCCACCGGCACCTCGATGCCCAGGAACTCGCCCTTGGCCTGGGTGAGGAACGCGATCGGCTCGCTGAGCCAGGTGTTCACGATGCCGTACTGGGGGTTGAGCATCGTCTCCCACAGGAACGCCACCGCGACGACCGGCGCCACGTACGGGACGAGGACGGAGGCCCTGACCAGGGTCCGCCCTCTGAACCTGTCACGCAGCGCCAGCGCGGTGACCAGCCCGATCGCGATCGACAGCGCCGTGCCCGCGACGGTGTAGACGAGCGTGTTGGCCAGCGCCGACCAGAAGCCCGGCTCGGACATCACGTACGAGAAGTTCTCCAGCGTGTAGCGCCCGAAGAGGCCCACCTGCCGGATGTTGATCAGCCGGACGTCCTGGAAGGCCAGCATGATCGCCCACAGCAGTGGCAGCACCACCACGACCAGCGTGACCACCAGAGTCGGCGAGATCAACGCCACCCCGGCCCGCCCCTCCTGCTCACGCATGCTCATGGCCTCACTCCGTTCGGCGCGCTCGGTCGCCTTATGCCGCCGCCTTCCCCCGCTCTGGTCGCTGCGCTCCCGCCGCTCCTCCAGGCGACGGCACTCCCTCGCGGGCTCATGGCCTCACTCCGTTCGGCGCGCTCGGTCGCCTTATGCCGCCGCCTTCCCCCGCTCTGGTCGCTGCGCTCACTCGCGGGCTCATTCGCGGATCCCGCGCTTGATGGATTCGACCTCGGCCTTCGCCTGGGCGGCGGCGGCCTGCGGGGTCAGGGAGCCGTCGGCGACCGCGCTGAGCGCCTTGGGCACCGGCAACTCGCCCATCGTGGCGCCGACGAGTTTGCCCTGCCCCTGCGGGATGCCCCAGCGGGCGAACGTGCCGGGGCTCTCGCGCAGGGTGTCGAGCACGTCGGCGGGGTAGACGTCGGCCAGCGGCTTCTTGGCGTCGACCCCGGCGGGCAGCTCGTTCCACTGGTCCGCGAAGCCTTGGCGGGTGGGGAACTTGCCCTCAGGCGCCATGCCGATCCAGCGTTCGTACCCCTCGTTCATCATGTAGGCGACGAACCTGGCGGACGGGTCCTTGGCGGCGTCGCGGGTGATCGCCCACGAGACGATCTCGCCGTACTGCGCCGGCGCGCTCCCCCCGGGGCCCTTCAGCGCCGTGACCACCCCGGTGTTCCCGGCCAGCCACTCGGGGTCGGAGCGGCACTCCTGGCAGTTGGGCGGCGCGTCCTTACGCAGCCCGGCCAGCTCGTCCAGGATGAACGACGACCAGATCGTCATGGCCGCCTTGCCGGCGAAGTAGGTGGCGCGGGTGGAGTCGACGTCCTGCTTGCCCTTGACGGAGTAGTCCCGCGCGAGCTTGGCGTAGAACGCGAAAGCCTGCACGCACTGCGGGGAATCGAGGGCGACATTTCCGGAATTGTCGACCAGCTGGCAGCCGTTCGCCTGCGCGATGTGCTCGAAGCTCTGCGCGGTGAATGAGTCCTTCGGCGCGATCGCCAGCGTGATGCCGGCCATCCCGCCCGTGTTGAGCTTCGCCGCCGCCGCCTCGAGCCTCGCGTACGTGTCCGGCGGCTCCAGCCCGGCCCTGGCGAACAGGTCCTTGCGGTAGAGGATCAGCTGCGCCCACCCGTCGCTGGGCACCGCGAGCAGGGTGCCTCCCGAACTGTCGAGCTCCAGCGCCCTCGGCGAGAACGTGTCACGGCCGAGCCGGTCGACGACCTGGGCCGGCGTCTCGGTGTCAAGGAGGTCGTTGGCCTCCATCTCGCGTACGGCGGCCAGCGGCAGCGCGCCGATGACGTCGGGCAGGTCACCGGCCGCGGCGGCCGCCGTCAGGGTCTGGCTGAACTGGTCCTCGGCCACGCCGACCAGCTTCACCTTGATCCCGGTCTTCTGTGTGAACTCGGAGATGATGGCGTTCTGGACGGCCATCCGGTCGGTGAGGTTCTCCTCGGTCCACACCGTGATGCTCGCGGACGATTCGCCGCCGTCGTCGCCGCAGGCCGTCAGCGCGACGGCCAGCAGCGCGGCGGAGAGGACGGCGGTTACCTTCTTCGGCATGGCGCGCTCCTCTGCTTGGGGATAGGCCGCACTTACCCCGGCATGAGATGACGCAACGTGCGGTAAGCGATACCGAGACCGGTCTGTACCCTCGCCGTGCTGCCGCTCCACACGGGGTCCTCGTGCTCCACGGAGACCACCCCGTCATATCCGCCCTCGTAGAGCGCGTCGATCACCCGGGTCCAGTCGACCCGGCCCAGGCCCGGCACGCGGAAGCGGTACCAGCCCTTCTCGCCGCTGATCGGGCCGTGAAACCCGTAGCGGTCGAGCTTGTCGGGCAGGAACTCGGTGTCCTTCGCCTGGACGTGCGCGATGCCGGCGAGATGGGGCCGCAGCGCCGCGACCGGGTCGATGCCGAGCGCCACCAGGTGCGAGGGGTCATAGTTGAGCTTGAGCCCGAGGGTGAACATCCACTCCCACAACTCGGGGGAGTAGGCCAGGTTGCCGGGATAACCATCGGGATGCCAGCTTTTCATCACGCAGTTCTCGATCACGATCTCCACACCGTGCCCGGTGGCGTACTCCACCAGCGGGCCGAAGACGTCGGTGGCCCGCTTGAGGTTGTCGGCCACCGGCAACCCCGGGTCGCGGCCGACGAACGTGCCGACCGTGGGGCAGCCGAGCGCGGCGGCGGCGTCGACGCACCGCCTGACGTGGGCGTTCACCTGCGCCCCTTGCTGAGGGTGCAGATTGTTCTCGTAGTAGGCGATCGAGGAAAGCGTCAGTCCGGTCTCCGCGAAGACACGCCTGACACGATCACATTCGGCGTCATCGAAACGATCTACTCTGATGTGATTTCGGTCATCCGAAGACGGCCAGCCCGCCACTTCGAGGGCCTCGAAGCCCTGCTCTGCCGCCCATCGAGCGATGTCGGTAAGGTCACTTTCCGGAAGACACGTTGTCAGAAACCCCAATTTCATCAGCCACCTCCGTGTCGAAAGTCGTAGACTTACGACTGTTACAGGCGCAACTATGGTGTGCAAACAACGACTAAATCTTTGACTTTTGTTTGATCATAAAGCGTAAGTGTGGGGAATGCGCGTCATCACCTTTGAAGAGCCAGGCCAAGTCCGCGTCGATCTGGAGCCGCCCGCCGATCTCGTGCCGGGCTCCGTGCGAGTACACACGATCTACTCCGGGGTTTCGGCGGGCACCGAACTCACCGCCTATCGAGGCACCAATCCCTATCTCAACCGCAAGTGGGACCCCGAGCGCTGGCTCTTCGTCGACGGTCAGACACACGCCTACCCGCTGTCCGGCTGGGGCTACCAGGAAGTCGGCGAGGTGGTGGAGGCGGCGCCCGACGTGGCCGATCCCCCTGTCGGCAGCCTCGTTTGGGGCATCTGGGGCCACCGCGCAGAAGCCGTCGTCCCGGCCGGCAAGCTCGTCGGCCACGTCCTGCCGCCCGGCGCCGACCCGCTGAGCGGTGTCCTCGCCCGGGTCGGGGCCATCGCGCTCAACGCCGTGCACGCCGCCGACGTGCACCTCGGCGACCAGATCGCGGTCTTCGGCCAGGGCGTCATCGGGCTGCTCGCCACTCGCCTGGCCGTGCTGAGCGGCGCCAGGGTGGTGGCCGCCGACGCCATCGCCGACCGGCTCGAACTGGCCAGGACGTTCGGCGCGGCCGAGACGTTCGACGTCACTTCGGGGTCGGTCGCCGAGTTCGTGCGCAAGCGCGTCGTGGGCGCCGACACCGTCATCGAGCTCAGCGGCACCCACCAGGGCCTGCACGAGGCGATCAGAACCGTGCGCAAGGGCGGCCGGGTCGTGGCCGCGGGCTTCTACCAGGGCGACGGCATGGGGCTGCGACTGGGTGAGGAGTTCCACCACAACCAGGTGCAGCTCGTCTCCTCCCAGATCGGCGGCGTCGCCTCCTGGCTGGCGCACCGGTGGGACGTCGAACGCCTGCAGCGCACGTTCATGGAGCTCGTGCACCGCGGCGAGGTCGAGGCGCGTGACCTCGTCACGCACGTCGTCCCCGTCGAGCGGGCCGCCGAGGCCTACGACCTGCTCGACAAGCACCCGTCAGAGGTGCTCCAGCTCGTCTTCGACTTCAAGGAGGCACAGTGAAGCTCGCCGTACAGGAGCAGCTTCTTCCCGGCCGCACGCTGCAGGAGAAGTACGCGTTCGCGGCCGACGCCGGGTTCGACGCCATCGAGCTGCGCGGCAAGGGCGATTTCCACTTCGCGGGCCGTCTGACCGAGCTCAAGCGGGCGCTGGCCGACGGCGTGGTCATGCCGACCGTGTGTGTGGACATGCCGCACTTCATCGGCGACTTCGACCCGGCCAGGCGCAAGGACGCCATCCAGCAGCTCAGGTCACAGCTCACGGTGATCGGCGAGCTGGGCGGCGTCGGCGTCATGACCCCCGCCTCCTGGGGGCAGTTCTCGCGCAGGCTGCCGCCCTTCGAGCCGCCGCGCAGCGCCGCCGAGGACCGCGAGGTGCTGGCCGAGGCGCTCGGCATCCTCGGCGAGCACGCGCAGCGCAACGGCGTGCTGATCATGCTGGAGCCGCTCAACCGCTACGAGAACCACATGGTCAACACCCTGGCAGAGGCGGTCTCCTACTGCTCGATGGACACGATCAGGATTGTCGGCGACACGTACCACATGAACATCGAGGAGGACGACCCCTGCCGCGCGCTGGCCGAGGCATCCCCCTACATCGCGCACATGCAGATCAGCGAGTCCAACAGGCATCAGCCGGGCACCGGCCACATCGACTGGGGTGCGCAACTGGCCACGCTCGACGCCGTCGGCTACGACGGCTATCTCGCGCTGGAATGCCGGCTGCGCGGCGAGCCCGAGATCGTCCTTCCCCAGACCGCGGCGTTCGTCAGGAAATACCTGTGATCCAGCGCGCCGCCGTGCGCGTCCTGGTGAGCAACTGGGACGGCAGCTACACCATCCCCTCCCGTCGTCTGTACCCGCACCAGTGGAGCTGGGACTCCGCCTTCGTCGCCATCGGCAACGCCCGCTGGTCGCCGCGCAGGGCGCGCTCGGAGCTGCTGTCGTTGTTCGGGGCGCAGTGGCACGACGGCAGGGTGCCGCACATCGTGTTCAACCCCGCGGTGCCCGACGGCGCCTACTTCCCCGGCCCCGAGTTCTGGGGCTCGCGCGCTCCGTCAGGCTCCGCGACCTCCGGCCTCGTCCAGCCGCCGGTCCACGCGCTGGCGGCGTGGAAGGCGCACCTGGCCGAGCCCGACATGGTGTTCCTGCGCCGGATCTACCCGCGGCTCGTGGCGCAGCAGGAGTTCCTGCGCGCCGCCAGGCGGTCGCCCGAGGGCCTGGTCTCGATCGTGCACCCCTGGGAGTCGGGCATGGACAACAGCCCGGCCTGGGACCTGCCCCTCCAGGCGGTCGAGCCGGGCACCGCCGGTTTCGTCCGCAGGGACCTCGACGCTGTCAGCGCCGACGAGCGGCCCACCGACCGCGACTACGAGCGGTACGTCGCCCTCGCCCGCGCCTACCGCGACTCCGGCTACCGCGACCCCGGCGCGTTCCAGGTCGAGGATCCGCTGTTCAACGCCGCGTACGGCGTCGCCGAGTCCACCCTCGCCAAGATCGCCGGGGAGTGCGGGCTCGACCCCGCGCCCCACGAGCGCGAGGCGGCCGCGGTCACCGCCGCCATGGTCGAGCACCTCTACGACGACGGCCTCTTCCACGCCCGCGACGTGCGTACGGGCTGCCTGATCCGCTCCAGCAGCGCCGCCGGGCTGACCCCGCTCCTCCTGCCCGGGCTGCCGCGCGAGATCGTCAACACGCTGATCGGCACCGCGCTCGACCGGTTCGCGCTGAAGGACGGGGTGCTGCCCAGCTACTCGCCGGCCGCGCCCGAGTTCGACACCGCCCGTTACTGGCGCGGCCCGAGCTGGATCAACCTGGCCTGGCTCGTCTGGCAGGGCCTCAAGGACCGCCGCCCCGACCTGGCGGCGCCGCTCGCCGAAGGGATGATCGGCGCGGTGTCCAGCGCCGGGTTCCGCGAATACTTCGACCCGTTCACGCTGCGCGGCCACGGTTGCCGCGACTTCAGCTGGTCAGCGGCTCTCATCCTCGACGTCGTGGCGGAGCACGGCCTGGAGGGCCTGCCTGCGGCGGGCGGCGAGGTCGGAGAGCAGCCGGGGAGCCTCGGAGAAGCCGACGACGTCAGTGATCACATGGTCCTGTAGCAGCCTGCCGCGCTCCCTGAGCAGGAGGATCGTCTCGTGCGAGAGGCGTTCCTTGTCCCAGGCGTGCGCCAGGCCGCGCGGCACCCGGCCGATCTGGGCGCAGCGGAGCGACAACCCGTTGTGGTGGAACTCCTCGCCGAGCCGCACCTCATGCGCCCCCTGCGTGTAGAAGGCCAGGTCCACGAGGGTGCCCTGCGGGCGCAGCAGCCTGAGCCCCAGGGCCAGCGCCCGGCACTGGCCGCGGCACTGGAACACCACGTCGGCGCCGCGGTCCTTCTGGCCGTGCCGCCAGCGGCGCTTCAACACCACCGCCGGGTCGTCGCCGGCGACCAGCACGTTCGCGCCGAGCGCCTCCGCGACCGCCAGCCGCTCCAGGGTCTCGTCCACGACCACGACCTCGGCCGCGCCGGCGGACAGGGCGAAACTCGCGGTCAGCAGCCCGACCACGCCGGCGCCCACCACCGCGATCCGCCGCCCGCGCACGCCGTCGCCGAGATCCCTGACGGCCGGGCCGTGCAGGTCGTGGGCCGCGTGCAGGAGGCCGTTGGCGCAGATCGGGCCCATGTGGGCGACGTAGACGCCGAGCAGCGGGTCCAGGTCGTCCGGCACCAGCACGAACCTGTCGGTCACCGGGTCGGCCACGTACGCGGTGCGGTGCCCGTAACACATCGCGACCAGCGTCCCCACGGCCACTGCCCGGGTGCATGCCTCGACCACGCGGCCGACCTGCATGTAGCCGATGCCGCGCACCGGGTAGGCCACCGACGGCACGCCCTCCGTGAACAGCCCGAGCGCCGGGTCCCAGCTGGAGTGCAGGTAGGGGTTGGTGCCCTTGACGTAGGTCAGCTCGGTGCCGGCGGACACGCCGCTGTACACGGTCTCCACCATGAACCCGCCCTCAGGCACATCAGGCGACTTCTCCTCGACCAGGCGGACCTCGCCCGGCGCCTCGATGCTGACGAGGGTGGTGCTCACGGCGTCACCTCAAGGAGGTTGCTCGGTTCGACGAACACGGGAGCGCGCCCGGCGGCCGAGCGGGCGAGGGCGAGGGCGAGGCGATGCGTGCGCAGCGCCTCACGGTACGGCACCCGCACATCCGCCTCCCTGCCCTGCACCGCGTTGACGAACTCCCGGTCGACCCGCGTCTTTGCCTGACCGTCGTCCTCGATGGCGCGCCGGCCGTCGACCAGCAGCCGGGTCTCGCCGACCTCCAGGGCGATGCCCTCGGCGCACACCTCCAGCCCCACCCGGTGCTGGTGGGTGAGCAGGCAGGAGGTGGCCAGCAGGCCGGCCGCGCCGCCGGCGAACCGCATGACCGCCGCCGTGGCCCGGTCGACCTCGCCGTTCTCTCCCGTCCCGCTGCTCTCGGAAGGGACGGCGTGCACCATCGTCACCTCGCCCACCAGCAGGCGGGCCAGGTCGAGCACGTGCACGGCCTGCTCGACGATCTGGCCGCCGGACATGCTGGCCTGCAGCCACCAGCCGACTGGGGGGACCTTGTCGAGCCAGTGGCCGAGCGCGAGGCGTACGGGGCGGCCGGCCAGCAGGTCGCGCGCCTGCTCGACGATGTCGAGGTAACGCCAGTGGTGCCCGACGGCGGACGGCAAGGATCTTCTGCCGATCTCTGAGGAGATGTTCTCGGCGGTGGGGAGATCCAAGGAAAGCGGCTTCTCCACGAAAATCGGGAGATTGTATGACAAAACATCGAATTCCGGGGTGCCGTGCGCGAAAGGCGGCACGCAGACGTAGACGGCGTCCAAACCGCCGGCCGCGAGCAGGTCCGCATGGCCGCCATAAGCGGGGGCGCCGTGCCGCGAGGCCAAAGCCTCGGCTCGGCGGGGATCGGTGTCAGCGATCCCGGCGATCGTCACATCGGGGAATCCGGACAGGACGTCTGCATGGCGAGCGGCGACATTTCCGGCACCTATGATGCCGATACGGGTCATTGGCGACACAATCCCGCATATGCCACATCTGGCAGCTATCAAACAAACATGTTCATAAGCGCCTGGATCGGGCAGATGCCGAGACCTCATGAGATCGGGGCTGACGGCATGGAGACAGATTTGCGCACCTTGTCCAAGGTCCAGAAGTGGTACGGCCCGCACTCGAGCACCGCGGCCGAGTGGCCGGTCGACACCTTAATCCTGGCCAAGGGAAACACGACGGTGAGCGTTGTCCTGCCCGCTCGCGACGAGGAGGGCACCGTGGGGGACATCGTCACCACGATCCGCCGCGACCTCGTCGAGCGGACGCCGCTCGTCGACGAGATCCTCGTCGTCGACTCCCGATCCACCGACGCGACCGCCGAGCGCGCACGCGAGGCCGGCGCCCGGGTGGTGGCGCAGGACGAGGTGCTCGCCCACCTGCCGCCGCTGACCGGCAAGGGGGAGGCGTTGTGGAAGGGGCTGGCCGCCTCCCGCGGCGACCTCGTCGTGTTCGTGGACGCCGACCTGCGCAGTTTCGGCGCGCACTACGTGTCGGGCCTGCTCGGGCCGCTGCTGACCGACCGAGGCATCAAGTTCGTCAAGGCGGCCTACGAGCGGCCGTACACGGGGGAGGACGGGGTCGTGCGGCGTGGCGCCGGCGGCCGCGTGACCGAGCTGGTGGCCAGGCCGCTGCTCAACATGTTCTGGCCGGAACTCGCCGGATTCGCCCAGCCGCTCGGCGGCGAGTACGCCGCGCGGCGCCAGGTGCTGGAACGGGTGCCCTTCGTCACCGAGTACGGCGTGGAGTTCGGACTCCTCGTCGACCTGCTGCGGCTCGTCGGGCTCGACGCGATGGCCCAGGTGGACCTGGGCCACCGTACGCACACCCACCAGCCGATCGACGCGCTCGGCCGCATGGCCGGGCAGATCATGCAGACCGCCTGGTCCCGCCTGGAACGGCAGGACCGCGTGCTCGCGCCGGAGCCTCCGGCCCACACGCTGCTGCAGTTCGGGCTCGAAGGGCGGGCCGACCTGGTGGACGTGACCGTGGCGGAGCGACCTCCGCTCGCCTCCCTCGTCCTGGAGGAGGGTGTGGCATGAAAGTCCTCATGAACGCGGGGCCGTGGTTGTCCATCCCGCCCCCCGGATACGGCGGCATCGAGAACGTCGTCGCCACGCTGGTGCCGGCGCTGCGCGAGCGCGGCGTCAGCGTCGTCCTGGCCGCCGCGGGATCGAGCACGCTCGAGGTGGACGAACTGGTCCGTGTCTACGACGAGGGCCGGTTCCCGGAGTTGCAGAAGCCGTACAACCAGGTCATGGGCATCGCCCACGCGCACCAGGCCAGGGTGGTGGCGGAGCTGCGCGCCCGCGACGACATCGACCTCGTCCACGACCACCTGGAGGTGGTGGGGCCCGCGGTGTTGTCCGCGTTCGGCGGACCGCCCGTCCTGCACACCCTCCACTGGGACCTGCGCAAGCATCCGGCCTTCTACGGCTCGTTCCCGCCGTCGATCGCGGTCAACGGCGTGTCCGAGTCGCAGCTCGCCCGCGCCCCCGAGGCCCTGCGCGCGGCCTCGCTCGGCGCGATCCACCTGGCCACCCCGCTCGCCGACGGCGACGTGCGGGCCGAACGCGGCGAGCACCTGGTCGTCATGGGCCGCATCTGCGGGCTCAAGGGCCAGCATGTGGCGGCCAGGATCTGCCAGAAGCTCGGGCTGCCGCTGGTGCTGGCCGGCCCGGTGTGCGGCCGCGGCTCCGCGGCCGAGCTGGACGTGGTGGCCCAGAACCCGGACCACGCGCTGCACAACCACCCGGACGTGCGCTACTACCTCGACCAGGTGTCCCGCTATCTCGACGAGGAGCTGGTCCGGTGGGTCGGCGCGGTGGGCGGCCAGGCCAGGGACCACCTGTACGCCTCAGCCAGGGCCGCCCTCTTCCCCCTCCAGTGGGACGAACCCGGCGGCACGGCCGTCGTCGAGGCGCTGGCGCTCGGGGTGCCGCCGGTGGGCCTGCGCCGCGGCTGCCTGCCGGAGATCATCGACCACGGCCGTACGGGCTTCCTGGCCGACACCGAGGAGGAGCTGGCCGAGTGGGTCCTGCGGGTGGACGAGCTGGACCCGGAGGAGTGCCGCCGCGAGGCCCGCCGCCGCTTCTCCCCGTCCGTCATGGCCGGGCGCTACCTGGAGCTGTACGAGCAGGTCGCGCGCCGGCCGGCCCGAGCCTAGGAGAAACCGCGGGGGAGCACGGTGACGGGGCAGGGGGCGGCCCGCAGCACCTGCATGGCCAGCTCGCCGAGGAACACCCGGTGCGGCTGCGCGTCCTCGCTGGCCGCGCAGATCAGCAGCTCGCCGGGCAGCCAGCCGACGTCTTCCATCGCGGCGGCCACGTCGTGGCCCTCGGCGACCTCCGATTCGGCCTCGATGCCCGTGGTCTCCCAGGCCAGCCGGACGGCCAGCGCGAGGTCGTCCATGAGCTTGCCCTGGTCGTCCGTCCGCAGATCGAGGGTGATCAGGCGGAGCGCCACACCGAGCCGCAGCGCGGCCTGCGCCACCCGCTCGACGGCCTCGTCGCACTGCGGCCGGTGCACGTAGGCCAGCGTGAGCCGGGCGAGTTCGCCGGCGGGTTCGTGCCCGGCGGGCGCCAGCATGACCGCCTCGGACGACAGGTGGAGCAGGTGGTTGGAGGTGGCGCCGATCGTGATGCGGCCCTGCCGGCCTCCTGACCCCGAGCCGACCACGATCAGGTCGCTTCTGATCCTGCTGGCCAGCACCGACAGCCCGCGCCCCGTGCCCCGGCTCTCGAACGTGATGTACTCGGCCGGCGCGTCGCCCAGCTCGTTCGCCGCGTGCGCCAGGTTGGCCTGCGCCTCGACCGCCAGCCCGGGGCTGGCCGGCGGGTAGATCGTGGCGACCGTGAGCTCGCCGCCGGTGATGTGAGTGATCGCGGCGCCGAGCGCGAGCGCGTCTCTCCCACCCGCGTCGTTCGTGTATCCGACGATCACGTGCTCACCGATCACGACTGCCTCCCTACCCGCTCCGACCAGGGAATACGCGATGACCCCCACACCTGGCAGGTCGGTTGAGCACCTTACCGGGTGAACTCGGTCTTTCGGCCGAGGCTTTTCCGGACTTTCCATCTCATGATGGAGGCATCTGATGATCTCAGTCCTTAAGGTCGTGTCCATCGCTCATTCACCGATTGGACACCTGTGTACGAGGAGATCGTCGACTTCGCCCTGGCCACGCCCGCGTGGCTCCACGTGCTCGCCGAGGTGGGCACGGACGCCGGGTTATTCGTGTTCGTGGCCCTGTTCGGGCTGGCGGCCTGGCGGGCGTGGCGAGGGCCCGCACGTGACCTGGCGCTGGTGATCGCCGGGCCGGCCGGGGTGGTGCTGGCGTACATCGTCAGCGAGGTGGTCAAGATCTTCGTCAGGGAGGACCGGCCGTGCCGGGGCGGGGTCGCGACGATCGCCGCCTGCCCGCCCCTGGACGACTGGTCGTTCCCCAGCAACCACTCCGCGATCGCGGCGGGCGCGGCGGCCACGCTCGTGCTGGTCTGGCGCGCGCTGGCCTGGGTGGTGTTCCCGCTGGCGGCCGTCATGGCGTTCTCGCGGGTGTTCGTCGGCGTGCACTATCCGCACGACGTCGCCGCGGGCTTCCTGCTCGGGCTGGTGCTCGCACCGTTGTTCGCGCTGCTGGTGGTGGGCGCCGTCACCCCCGCCGTACGGCTCGCGCGAAGCCGTCTGTCGCCGCGATGAGCCGGTCCAGGATGCCCGGCTCGGAGTAGGCGTGCCCCGCGTCGGGGACCACGTGGAACTCGGCCTCGGGCCAGGCCTTGTGCAGGTCCCAAGCGGTGGCCATGGGCGTGCAGGCGTCGTAGCGGCCCTGCACGATCACCGCGGGGATGTGCCGGATCTTGCCGACGCCCCTGATGAGCTGCTCGGGCTCGAACCAGCCGCCGTGGTGGAAGTAGTGGTTCTCGATCCTGGCGAAGGCGAGGGCCATCTCCTCCTCGCCGAACTCCGCCACCCGCTCGGGATCCGGCAGCAGCGAGACCGTGGCCCCCTCCCACTGCGCCCACGCCCTGGCCGCCGCCAGCCGCGCCCGCGCGTCGTCTCCCTCGAGCCGGGCCCGGAACGCCGCGATCAGGTCACCGCGCTCCTCGACGGGGATCGGCGCGATGTACCGCTCCCACAGGTCGGGGAACAGCTGGCCGGCGCCCTCCTGGTAGAACCACCTCAGCTCCTGGGGCCGCAGGGTGAAGATCCCGCGCAGCACCAGCTCGGTCGTCCTGGCGGGATGCGTCTGGGCGTACGCCAGCGCCAGCGCGCTGCCCCACGAGCCGCCGAACACCTGCCAGGCGTCGATGGCCAGGTGCTCGCGCAGCCGCTCCATGTCGGCCACCAGATGCCACGTGGTGTTGGCGCCGAGGTCGGTGGCGGGGTCGGAGGCGTGCGGCCGGCTGCGGCCGCAGTTGCGCTGGTCGAACAGGACGATCCGGTACAGCTCAGGATTCCACTGCCGCCGGTGCTTCACACTGCACCCGCCGCCGGGGCCACCGTGCAGCATGACGGCGGGTCTGCCCTCCGGGTTGCCGCAGACCTCCCAGTAGATCTGGTGGCCGTCGCCCACGTCGAGCAGGCCGGAGTCGTACGGTTCGATGGGTGGGTAGAGGGATCTCATGCCGTCCGATCCTGCCATCTCACGCCCACGTGTGGCGGGTCAGGAACGACCGGTCGCCGGTGGCGTACTCGTGGAACGCCTGCCGCACCTGCGCCAGGTCGGGCACCGTCGTGCTGACGAGCGTGCCCTCTTTGTACTCCAGCTCGTAGCCGGGTGAGACCTGCAGGAAGTGCCGGCCGAAGTTCACCAGGGCGGCGAACGGGTTCTGCGGGGAGAGCGTGGCCAGCACGTCGTGCACCAACGCCAGGTCGGGGTCGTGGACGACCATGCCGTCGCCCGTGTGCAGCTGCATGCCCTCGTAGACGCCCAGCGGCGCCACGTTGTGCACGAGGTCGCGCTGAGGGTCGTAGCAGATCAGCCCGTGCGCCCGCGCGATCGTGAACACCTGGGCGGACAACTCGTCCATCGTGTCGAGGTCCATCGTCACCAGCACGTGACCCGGATAGGGCGTGATCCGCCCTGGCAGCTCCTTGGCGACGGCCGGCACGTCACCGCCGCCGGTCTCGCTGCGCTTGACCGCCAGGTAGGTGGCGCGCGCCTGGTCCCTGCTGATCGGCACCGGCTCGTCCCAGACCATCAACTCAACGCTCATCCGTCCATCCTGTCGGACCACCGCCGCGCCCGCGCATCGGGTGGCCGGGGCGCGGCGCACCCTTTTGACCTGGGTGAACGTTCGCCGGAGTAAGGAAGAGGCGATGGGGGGAAGGTACAAGGTCATCACTGGGGTCCGGGCTTGTCCGGTGGAACGGGGGAGCGGAACATGGGCAGAGACCGCAAGGGAGCCTCGATGATCGAGATCTGGCCGGGAGACCCCTATCCACTCGGGGCGACCTATGACGGCGCGGGCACCAACTTCTCCCTCTACACCGAGGTCGCCGACAAGGTCGAGTTGTGCCTGTTCGACGAGGACAACACCGAGTCGAGGGTGCCGCTCACCGAGGTGGACGGGTTCATCTGGCACGGTTACCTGCCGGGGATCGGCCCGGGCCAGCGGTACGGCTACCGTGTCCACGGGCCCTACGATCCGGCGCGCGGGCTGCGGTGCAACCCGGCCAAGCTGCTGCTCGACCCGTACGCGATGGCCATCGAGGGCGGGGTCCGCTGGCACGAGGCGGTGTACGGCTACCGGTTCGGCCAGCCGGACACCAGGAACGACCTCGACTCCGCCCCCTACGTGCCACGGTCCATCGTGATCAACCCGTTCTTCGGGTGGGGGCACGACCGGCCGCCCGCGAGGCCGTACCACGACACCGTGATCTACGAGGCTCACGTGCGGGGGCTGACGATCTGCCACCCGAAGATCCCCAGGCATCTGCGCGGCACGTACGCGGCCCTGCACCACCCGGAGATCCTCGACCATCTGACGAAGCTGGGCGTGACGGCCGTGGAGCTGATGCCGGTGCACCAGTTCGTCACCGACCACATCCTGGAGCAGCGGGGCCTGTCCAACTACTGGGGCTACAACTCGATCGGGTTCTTCGCACCGCACAACCGCTACTCCAGCCAGGGGCAGCGCGGCGGGCAGGTGCCGGAGTTCAAGGCGATGGTGAGGGGCCTGCACGAGGCGGGCATCGAGGTCATCCTGGACGTCGTCTACAACCACACCGCCGAGGGCAACCACCTCGGGCCGACGCTGGGGTTCAAGGGCATCGACAACCCCGACTACTACCGGCTGGTCGAGAACGACAAGCGTTACTACGTCGACACCACCGGCACGGGCAACAGCCTGCTCATGCGCTCGCCGCACGTCCTGCAGATGATCATGGATTCGCTGCGCTACTGGGTCATCGAGATGCACGTCGACGGGTTCCGCTTCGACCTGGCCTCGACGCTGGCGCGGGAGCTGCACGAGGTCGACCGGCTGAGCTCGTTCTTCGACCTGGTGCAGCAGGACCCGGTGTTGTCGCAGGTCAAGCTGATCGCCGAGCCGTGGGACGTGGGGCCGGGCGGTTACCAGGTGGGCAACTTCCCGTCCCGGTGGACGGAGTGGAACGGGCGCTACCGCGACACGATCCGCGACCTGTGGCGCGGGCAGCCGGCCACGCTGCCGGAGTTCGGGTCGAGGTTCACCGGGTCGAGCGACCTCTACCAGGACGACAGCCGGCGCCCCGCCGCCTCGATCAACTTCGTCACCTGCCACGACGGCTTCACCCTGCAGGACCTCGTCTCGTACAACGGCAAGCACAACGAGGCCAACAAGGAGGGCAACCGCGACGGCACCGACGACAACCGCTCGTGGAACTGCGGCGCGGAGGGCCCGGCGGACGACGCCGTCGAGACGCTGCGCGAGCAGCAGAAACGGAACTTCCTCACCACACTCTTCCTCTCCCAGGGCGTGCCGATGCTCTCGCACGGCGACGAGCTGGGCCGCACGCAGCAGGGCAACAACAACGGCTACTGCCAGGACAACGCGCTGACCTGGGTCGACTGGTCGGACATCAGGGAGAACTGGCTGCTGCTGGAGTTCACCCAAAGTCTTGCCGAGCTGCGCAAGCGACATCCCGTCTTCCGGCGCAGGAGGTTCTTCTACGGCAAGCCGGTACGCGGGCTGAGCGACATCGCCTGGCTCACCCCTTCGGGGGAGGAGATGACCGACAGTGACTGGAACGTCGGATACGCGAAGTCGCTGGCCGTCTTCCTCAACGGCGACGCCATCACCGAGCCCGACCGGCGCGGCCGTCCGATCAGGGACGACTCGTTCCTGCTGCTGTTCAACGCGCACCACGACACGATCCAGTTCACGATCCCCAAGGACTACGGCGAAATGTGGCACACAGAGATCGATACGGCCATGCCCATCAACGTGGGCGCGCGGATGTGCCGGGCGGGGGAGGCGGTCGCGGTGCCGGGCCGCAGCGTACGGGTGCTCCGCCGTGTCTAGACCCACGTCGACCTACCGGTTGCAGCTGACTCCCGACTTCGGGTTCGCCCAGGTGGCGGAGATCGCCGGCTACCTGCGCGACCTCGGCGTGAGCCACGTCTACCTGTCGCCAATCCTGCAGTCCACCCCGGAGTCGCGCCACGGCTACGACGTCACCGACCACTCCAGGATCAGGGACGAGTTCGGCGGGGCGACCGGGTTCAGGGAGATGGCCCAGCAGCTGGCCGCGCACGACCTGGGCGTGGTCGTGGACATCGTGCCCAACCACATGAACACGGTGAACGCGCAGTTCTGGTCGGTGCTGAAGGGCGGGCCCGCCTCGCCGTACGCGCGGTGGTTCGACATCGACTGGGCCGACGGGACGGTGGCGCTGCCCGTGCTGGGAGATGACATCGAGCCCGTCGTCGACGGCGACGTGCTGCGCTACCACGAACACGCCTTCCCCCACCCCGGCCACTACCGGCTGGTCGGCTGGCGCGATGGCCCCGGCTACCGGCGCTTCTTCGACGTGTCGTCGTTAATCGGGCTGCGGGTCGAGGACCCGGCGGTGTTGTTCGCCACGCATGAGGTGATCTACTGGCTGCTCGACGAAGGACTGGTGGACGGTCTGCGGGTCGACCATCCCGACGGGCTGACCGACCCTCGCGGCTATCTCGAACGGCTGCGCAGGCGCGCGGGCAGCGCGTGGACGGTCGTGGAGAAGATCCTCATCGGACCCGAGCGGCTGCCGGACGACTGGGCCTGCGACGGCACCACCGGCTACGACGTGCTCAACCGCGTCAACGGCCTCTTCGTCGACCCGGCGGGCAAGGAGCCGCTCGTCCGGCTCTTCAGCGAGCGGACCGGGCAGCCGGTGGACTACCGCCCGGTGATGGCGCAGGCCAAGCGCGAGGTGCTCGACCTGTTCTTCGGCTCCGAGGTGGACCGGCTGGCGCGGGTCACCTCCTGCGAGCCCGCCGCCGTCCGCGAGCTGCTCGCCGCGATGCCGGTCTACCGCGCGTACATCGTGCCGGGGGAGGAGCCCCCGCCCGAATCCGTCGAGATCGTCGAGCTGGCCGCCGAGGCGTGCTCTCCCGCTGTGCGCCCGCTCGTCCGCGAGGTCCTGTACGGCTCCGCCGAGGCGATCATCCGCTTCCAGCAGACCTGCGGCCCGGTGATGGCCAAGGGTGTCGAGGACACGGCGCTCTACCGGTGGTACCCGCTGGCCTGCCTCAACGAGGTGGGCGGTGAGCCCGACGTGTTCGGCGTCTCGGCCGAGGACTTCCACGAGTTCTGCGCCGGGCTGCGGCCGTACACGATGACCACCCTGTCGACACACGACACGAAACGGTCGGAGGACGTGCGGGCCCGGCTGTCGGTGTTGTCGGAGCTGCCGGATGAGTGGGCCGCCGCCGTGTCGGAGTGGTCGTCGGCGCTGAGCTTCGACCCGTGTCTCGACTACCTGGCCTGGCAGAACCTGATGGCGGCGTGGCCGATCTCGGCCGAGCGGTTCGCGGACTACCTGCTGAAGGCCGCTCGCGAGGCGAAAACCGCTATTTCCTGGATAAATCCGGATCTGTCGTATGAGCGGAAGTTGCGGGACTTCGCCGAGGCGGCCGTGCGACTGCCCGTGGGCGCGTTCACCGAGCGGATCGAGCCGTACGCGATGTCCAACTCCCTCGGGGCCAAGCTCGTCCAGCTCATGATGCCCGGCGTGCCTGACGTCTATCAGGGCAACGAGATCACCGACTTCTCGCTGGTCGACCCGGACAACCGGCGGCCGGTGTCCTTCCCGCCCAAGCCCGTGACCGCTTGGGACACGGCCAAGGCGCTGGTGACCACCCAGGGGCTGCGGCTGCGCCGGCGGCTGGGCGGCGCGGGGGCGTACCTGCCGCTGCCGGCGGAAGGGCGGGCGGCGGAGCACGTGATCGCCTTCGCCCGGGGCGGCGAAGGCTCCGGCGAGCTGCCGCGGGCGGTCGCCGTCGCCACCCGGCTCCCCGTGCGCCTGGCCGCGACGGGCTGGGGCGCCACGACGCTGACGCTGCCCACGGGGACCTGGCGCGACCTGCTCACCGGTGTCCGGCACACCGGGCGCATCCCGCTCGCGCACCTGCTCGGTCAGTATCCGGTCGCACTCCTGGAGAGAAATGATCTTTGAGGTCTGGGCGCCGAAGGCCACAGCGGTCGAGGTGGACGTCATGGACGGGCGCCGGGCGATGTCCCCCGGCGAGGGGGGCTGGTGGTCCGTCGACGTGGCGGAGGCGGAACACGGCACGAGGTACGCCTTCCTGGTCGACGGCGGCGGGCCCTACCCCGACCCTCGCTCCCGCCGCCAGCCCGAGGGCGTCTTCGGGCCGAGCGCCGTCTACGACCACGACCGCTTCCTCTGGTCCGACCACGACTGGAAGGGCCGCGACCTGCGCGGCGCGGTGATCTACGAGCTGCACGTCGGCACGTTCACACCGGAGGGCACGTTCGCGGCGGCCGTGGAGAAGCTGGAGCACCTGGTCGAGCTCTGCGTCGACTTCGTGGAGCTCATGCCGGTCGCTCCCGTGCCGGGCGGGCGGAACTGGGGCTACGACGGGGTCGACCTGTACGCGGTCAACGAGACGTACGGAGGGCCCGACGGGCTCAAGACGTTCGTGGACGCGTGCCACCGGGCGGGGATCGGGGTCATCCTCGACGTCGTCCACAACCACCTCGGGCCGTCGGGGAACTTCCTGCGACCCTTCGGTCCGTACTTTGCCGGATTTGAGGGGAGTTACTGGGGCGAAGCTGTCAATCTGGACAGGCCCGGCTCCGACGAGGTGCGGCGCTACCTCATCGGCAACGCGGTGCAGTGGCTGCGCGACTTCCACATCGACGGGCTGCGGCTGGACGCCGTGCACGCGCTGCACGACAAGCGCGCCACGCACCTGCTGGCCGAGCTGTCGGAGGAGGTGGACGCGCTGGCGTGCTTCGTCGGCAGGCCGCTGTCGCTGATCGCCGAGTCCGACCTCAACGACCCCCGCATGGTGCGCCCGCTGGAGGCCGGCGGGCTCGGCATGACGGCGCAGTGGGACGACGACGTCCACCACGCCCTGCACTGCGCGGTGAGCGGGGAATCCCACGGCTACTACCAGGACTTCGCGCGGTTGCCCGCACTGGCCAAGGCGCTGACCTCGGGGGTGCTGCACGACGGGTCCTATTCCAGTTTCCGCGGGCGCGCCCACGGGCGCTCCTACGCGGGCGTCCCCGGACACCGCCTGGTCGCCTGCCTGCAGAACCACGACCAGATCGGCAACCGGCCGCAGGGCGACCGGCTGCCGATCCCCGCGCTCAAGCTGGGCGCGGGACTGCTGCTGACCTCGCCGTTCACACCGATGGTGTTCATGGGCGAGGAGTGGGGGGCGCGCTCGCCGTTCCTGTTCTTCTCCGACCACGTCGAGCCCCGGCTGCGGGAAACCGAGGCGGCGCGGCGCGAGCGGGAGTTCGACGGGTTCGGGTACGCGTGGAACGCGCCGGACCCTTCCGAGGAGGAGACGTTCCTGCGCTCCAAGCTCGACTGGAGCGAGGTGAAGGAGGAGGCGCACTGGTCGCTGCTGTGCTGGTACCGCGACCTGATCGCGCTGCGCAAGGCCCTGCCCGAGCTGTCGGACCCGCGGCTCGACCGGGTGCGCGTGGAGACGGACCCGCACGGCGACTGGCTGATCATGTGGCGGGGGTCGCTGGCCGTGCTGGTGAACTTCGCCACGGACTCGGTGACGCTGCCGCTGACGCCGGGAACGATCGTGCTGGCCTCGGACGAGCCGGTGGCGGCCGATGGAGAGGGTGTGCGCCTGCCGGGCCAGTCCCTGCTGATCTGCCGCCCGCCCGCTTCATCGCAGGCATGAAGGTTGCGCGTCAACGGGCGACGGCAGGCCCGGAAGGCGGTAGAGCAGCGTGGTCAGGTGTCGAATTCGCCCAGCTTGACTCCGCTGAGGAAGGCGTCCCGCTCGGTCGGCGTGAAGATGAGCGCGGGGCCGTTGGGGTTCTTGCTGTCGCGCACGGCGACGAGGCCAGGAAGATTGCTGGCGACCTCGACACAATTCCCGCCGTTGCCGCCGCTGTAGGAACTTTTCCGCCATGCCGCCTGGGAGAGGTCTGCACGAATCAGGTCTTGTCGTTCCATCGGGCTCGGGCTTCCTCGATTATTTTGAGCGCATGTCCGGGACGATACGCTTATGCGCGTATTCTGTCATATCTGTCCCAGATGAGCGCAACGAAGTCGTGCTCTGCTGACACCTCGCCTTGACCTGCGGAGTCTACCGATACGGCTGTGGGGGCGTCGGGCAGTTCGGCGATGATGAAGCTCGACAGAAAGCCTGCAGTGCAAGGCGTCTCGAAGGGGACGAGTTGCACGGTCAGGTAGGGGCGGTTGGCGGCTGCGACGAGGTGGTCGAGCTGTGCGGCCATGACTTGAGGGGCTCCGACAGGGCGGGAAGGACCACCTCGTCAAGGAGGGCCCACATGGTCGGGGGCGCGTCGCTGTCAAGGATCAGTTGGCGGCGCATGCGCGCGCTGACGCCGTTCTCCACCTCCTGGGGGGAGGCTCCGGCCAGATCGATCGCCCCGGAAGACCGCCTGCGCGTAGTCCTCCGTCTGGAGCAAGCCGGGGATCAGGAGCGGGTCCCAGCTCCTGAGCACGCGGGCAGGGTTCGATCTCGTCGGTCCAGCGCAGATACCAACCGGGACCGGAGGGGGATGTGATGCTGCGGCAGAGGCGCGAGAAGCGGTCTCCTGTGCCGAATGCCTGGTCACATGCGGCCGCGAGGTCGGGCTTGGGGGTGCGGTCCCCCTTCTCGATATGGGCGACGAGGGACGATGAACAGCCCAATCGCCTGCCGAGAGCGACCTGGGTCGGTCCGTGATCTCTGCGGGTTCGCGCCAACTCCTTGCCGAAGCGCTGAACTGGTGTCCGACGCGGATCAAGGCCGTTCGCCATAACTGTCCTTACCTGTCGTCTCCAGTGACTTGACGGAAATTGACTTCAATTGACAGCTGGCCCCAATGGAGGTGTCCTTCGGGGCTCGATTGTGCACCCTTCTCGCCTGCACGCTAAGCATCTTCAAGGGCAAACTGAATGTCAAAGATTTCCACTCTCTCGCTGGTCATGACGTGAAATGCACAGGCTGGCGATTTATGTGGATGCTTTGTGACAAACCCTAGATCTGGGTGAATCAACAAATCTTCTTATTCGGGTGAAGGCGAGATGAAGGTCGCGACGTTGGGTCAATGGGACTCGGACAACGTCAGGCACCGGCGAGAACGTACGGAATCTCCGTGTCTCGGAGGGAAAGTGAGCGCTCCATGTCGGTTCATGCCGTTTCTGGGCAACCGCACGCAGGGATCACAGTCTGGTTGATCAGTGAGCTTGACGACAGTGCCTTGCTTCCCGGGAGGGCACGTCGAGAGCTTGGACGCTGGATGGGTGAGCATCCGGCCCTCAAGGGACCTTCAGCTCATCGCCTCCGAGCTGGTGACCAACGCGCTGGTCCACGGGGGAGGGCCGTGGGTGCGAATGAGCCTGCTGCCGGTGGAGGAGGGGCAGAGGTGCTACTGGCGACTGTCGGTCGCAGATGCTGGCCTGTCGAGGACTGTTCCGCTACCCCGTACGCCTGGCCCTGGAGATACGCGAGGCAGGGGCCTATGGGTCGTGGACGACCTCACTCGTGGCTCCTGGGGGACGCACTGCACGCGGGTCGGAGAGCGGGTGGTGTGGGCTTTGCTTCCACGGTGACGCGGGGCTGCCGTGCGCCCGCTGTGGATATCTCGACGTCATCCACAGAATGTCGCTCCACTGACGTTCGCTCACCCGCCGTCCCCGATCCTGAGCGCCGCACCGTTTCGATACGTCCGGAGGTCGCCATGAAGATCACCCTGCCCCTGCCCCGCACGCTGACGTCCCGGTTCGTCGTGGCCATGGAGCACATGCGGTTCGACGTCGACGCGTTCCTGCCCTGGCGCGTCGCCGTCCCTCACAGGAAGGCCGTGGTCAGCGCCATGCGCAGCCGGGCCCTGGCCGCGACCTACCATCCGACCCCGTGGAAACCGACCGGCGTCAACCTCGGCGACGAGGAGAGGCGTCGCCTTCGGCGGGCGAGACATCATGTCGTGGTGTCCGCCACGGCGCCCCGCACCTGCTGCCCGCGAGTGCGCAGGCGGTCAGGGCCGCGGCCAGAGCCCTGGCGCGCGAGTGCGACGGGCTGCTGATCGACCCCTTGACCGGTGCGGCCATCCTCACCTGCGGGCAGTGCGCCGGCGAGCCCGCGGCGTTCCACCTCAACGACGACTGGCTGGCCTGGGACGTCCGCACGCACGAGGTCGCCGCCTGCGCGCTCTGGGATCCCGGTGACAGCTCCTGCCTCCGGGTGACCTCGCGCGGCCTGCGCCGTTTCGCCCTGCCCGAGATCACCCTTGACGGCGCCGCCTGCGCTCACAACCTGTGCGCCACCAACCTCCTGCGTACGGTGGCCAGCCGTCTGATCGCCGACCACCTGGCCCACCTCACCGCCCATCCGGAGGCAACCGAGCGCCGGATCGACGACTTCCTCCAGATCCATCCGTGCGACCAGCCCGACGGCGGTCTCCCCTTCGGCGTCCGGCTGACCCCTTACGAGGCCGACGCCGTGGGACCCACGGGCGTGTGGCGGTTGAAGGTCGGTCCCGCGCCCGGCACCGGCCAGATCACCTGCCTCAAGGTCGGGCCGCCCCTGGGCTTCACCGGCTCCACCAACGACTGGCTCTGCGCCACCCAGGGC